>NZ_JAUBRA010000158.1:0-2417 GCF_036701555.1 Microcoleus sp. Pol10D4 | reverse complement strand
AAACGCTCAGACACTCGACTAGCTAAGCACTTGCACAGTTTGCGTCCCGGCTATGCCCGACTGGGTTTAGGGATTGATAAGGCTGACAGCGATGCCCGCACTCGGATTGATGCGATTAAGGCAAAACTCACAGGGGGGGCTAACTAAATGAAAGCGATGTACTTGGCAAACTATTTCATTGCCGGGTGCGTCGCTTTCTCCCTTTTAGGGTGGATAGCGAGTTTGCATCCGATGGCAATGAAAGCCGTCTCATTCCTGTTAGCAGCAATTGCGATTGCTTGGGGTTTGAGTTGGTTACTTGACTACTCCCTGAGTAAGTTGCTCAAGATTTCAGTGGCTGACTTACAGGCTGTTTTAATCGGCTGTTTGGCGATGCTGCTGATTGGTTTGGGGGTGTTTCTATGCAGTTAAAACTGTTTGTGTTGAGCGCGTCCTCTGTAGTGCTTTGGTTGACTCCACTAGCAGCACTAGACAAAAAGCTAGACACTCACAAAGCGGTGCAAGGTATCAGCCTGTGTGCTGCGATTGCTTGTGCTGTTACCGCTGGCAATATCGCCCGTCAATTAGCTGACGAGGGAGAAATTGAGGCAATTAAAACCAGGGCAATCACCGCCGATGTGGTGGATGAAATCTCGACAAGCGTGTACATTTCTCAGAAACAAAGACAACAGGAAGCAGAACAAATTCTGGCAACAAACGAACGAACAGACGAACAAGAGGCAGAACTCGATTCGATAAGAGAATCACTAGAACTGCTACTGAATCAGACTTCTGGCGATTCTGGCGAACTGGCAGTAGTGAATTTATCCACCAAGCAGCGCGAACAAATCGAATTAATTCTGGAATGTCACGCCAAGGGCATCACCGGCAAGAATAAAATCCTTAAAGAAGTTTGGGGAGTGTCAGCCGGCAGTAGCCAAGCCTACCGGGACGCGAAGGCTGAGTATGAATTCTTGATGCCGTTTGTGAAGGGGGAAGGTGATGACTAGACAGCCGAATATACCAACAGCAGCAGCCTTAAGGTTGACTGGTACTAAGTCAGAAATAGAGTTAGTTCTGGCGGTTTTGCGAGGTAAAGATTTCTTTTGGAAAACTAACGGCAAGTTCTACCCGCAACGAGGGGAGGGCAATCAGCACGCTTACTACCTCAATGAATTGCAATTGCCTCAGCTTGGGGTAGCAGTCCCGCCAACACCAGGGGAACCACAACCTCGACCGTGGGATGCGGTTCTGGGTGGTCAGGGCACGGCAAAATCTGTCCGAGATTTCGGACAAAATCCCCTCTAACTTGGCGACGCTGGAAGCCTTGTTCTGTGCGAGTCGTCTAGTGCTTTTACCTTTAAACCCGACGAGTGAGTTTTGGTACGTTTTCGGTACGTTTTTTTTACGTTTCCGGTTTGTGTCAACGCGCAAGACTCCTATAATGAGAATGCGCGCTTATCCGAAGTGAAGTCAACCTGGCTCTGCGGCTGAGAAAAAGGGATTAAGGGAAGCGCTTATGCCTACAAGCGAGAGAGATGCCGCCAGATAGCAACAGTAGCTTGGGGCTAATATATTCCTAATCCTCTAATGTGCAATCGGGGTTGGGCGACACGAGCGCGTCGCCAATCTTTTGATTGCTCAAAAAGTCAACAAATACACACAGCAAAAAACCGTCCCTCTCTAGTTTTGGCGACCTGAAAGAACGGCTTTTGCATCTATCCACATTCAACTCGTCTTGGGGCGAGCTAAATTTCATGTACAACAATTCTACTCTGATCGACGGTCAAATTTCAAGTGCTCGTGGCAATCTTGTCAAAGTCTCAAAATCCAACCCTTGCCCGCACTGTGGCAAGCCTGACTGGTGCTACTCCATAGGTGAATTGTCCGTCTGTAACCGCGACCAACCGCCCGCTACTGGTTGGGAAGCTACAAGCAAAACCGACAAAGACGGCCACGTTTTTTATGCCCGCCCACAAGAGAAAAAAGCAATCCGTCCCCGCCAGACTCGCTACTGGGAATATCCCGCCCGCGACGGTTCCCCCCTTGCCCGCGTTGTGCGTTTTGATGACGGGAAAGGTGGCAAAAATGGTAAAGGGGAGGCTGACTGGCATCAAGAACATTGGGGCAAGTGCAAAGCTTCCCGGCAGATTGGCTGGGTAGTAGGGACTAAAGAGGTACCTCGCGAGAATATCCCTGTTTACCGCTACGCAGGTGTCAAAAAAGCGATCGCAAATAATGAACTTATTTTCATTGCCGAGGGTGAGGATAATGCCGACAGGCTCTGGGCGCTAGGTTTCGCCGCGACCTGTAATATCGGAGGCTCTGGAAAGTGGCGAAGCTCTGACACAAGCGATTTAGAGCCCACATTCCGCAGTTCTGGCTTTAATGACTAAGGATTATCATACATTCAGTGTAGGAAAAATATCTGTGCCTAC
>NZ_JAUBRA010000052.1:0-50199 GCF_036701555.1 Microcoleus sp. Pol10D4 | reverse complement strand
ATTCATTTTTTATTGTCACAAGCAAGTATTGCATATAATTATATCATAGTCTTGATAATGATTTAGGATTGCTATATATGTGCAACATTACTACGAATAAATGTTACTGGATTGTTGATTTCGTGAGCAATCCCAGCTACCAGTTGACCGAGAGATGACATTTTTTCGCTCTGAATTAATTGTGCTTGGGTTTGTTGTAAGCTTTTAAAGGCTTGCTCTAAATCAAAAGTTTTTTGCCTTAAATCTTCCGTTTTTTGCGCTACTTCTGCTTCTAAGCTTTGGGAATATTTCTCTATTTGTTTATATAAACGAGCATTATCAATAGAGTTCGCCGCTTGAGCTGCGAGCATCTGGAGAATTTCTAATAGCTCATTAGTAAATGCTCCCACTGTTAAGTTATTTTCCAAGTACACAATACCGACGAGTTTTTCTTGCCGAATAATTGGAGTACATAAAACTGATTTAGGTTGATGAGCGATAATATAGCGATCGCCTGCAAATTGGTCGGCTTTACTTAAGTTGTCAAAAACAGCCGTCGCTTGAGTTCGTGCCACCGCATAAATCAAACTCTGAGGAATTTCCTGATATTGTTCCAGAGGAATTTCTAATATTTTTGTCTGCTTTTGTGCGGCTTGAGCTACGACTAACCATTGTCGGTCTTGGCGAAGCACTAAACAACCGATTTCTGCTCCCCCATTCGCAAGCGTAATCTGCATCAAAGTGACTAACAGTTTCGCGATCGCTGGTGACGAAAAGTCTTTAGCCATTTGTCTGGAAATTAAAGATCGGCAAGGGGAAGCAGCTTCACTCGGAAGTTTAGGTAACGCTTACCTCTTCCTGGAAGATTACAAACTCGCGATCGCCTACTATGCAAAGTCTTTAGCTATTTGTTTGGAAATCAAATACCCCATTGGTGAAGTTGCTTCTCTCAACAATCTTGGTAACGCTTACCGCCAATTGCAGGAAACAGAGTTAGCAATACAAAAATATCAAGGTTGCCTAGAAATTGCTACCCCCGAAACCATGCCACCCGAATCCTTTACAGCCGGCTATAACCTCGGTAACATTGCTTTGATCAAAGGCGACTGGCAACTCGCCTTAAAAGGATACGAACCCGCCATAAAAGCAGTCGAACAACTCCGCAAAGGTTCAACCACCGACGATCGCCGCCCAAAAATCATTGCAGAAGCTATCTCCGTTTACGCCAACGCCGTCCAATGCTACATCAACCTCAAACAATACGATAAAGCCGTCGAAACGGCAGACGGTTCCCGATCGCGCCACCTCGCCGACTTATTCGCCAGCAAGAACCTCTACCCCCAAGGCGAAATTCCCCCCGAAGTCGAAGAATACTAGCGCCTGCAACAACAAAGCGATCGCTTGCGTATTTCTGAAAATGACAGTACAAAAGCGATCGCCACCACTCGCCAGCAAACCCCCAACGGCGACGCTATCATCGAAAAGATTAAACAATTAGAATCTGAAAAACAGCAAGCTTGGCTAAAAATTCGCGACAAAGACCAAGTTTTGGCGACTCAATTGCAACCAGCCCCCTCAGTTTTGACCAGATGCAAGCCTTAATTCCCGATCCCGAAACCGCCATCCTCAATTTTTACACCACTGATGAGCATACCCACATTTTCATCTTGCGGCAAAATCAATCAACCCAACTCCACACCTGCGAAGGACAAGGATATGAAACTTTGCAATATTGGCTATTCAACAACTGGTTAAAGCCTTATAAAGAAAACCGAACCGCATGGCAAAATCAAATGGGTGAATTTCTCCACGAACTCGCCAATCACCTGCAAATTAATCAACTAATTTCCCAACCTCTCAACGGCATTCAAGAACTGATTATAATCCCTCACCTGTACCTGCATCAAATCCCCTTTGCTGCCTTACCTTTAAACAACATTCCCATTCCCCACAGCAATACAGCCTCCGACAGAACACGCGGCTTAAAACCTCTCAGCAAACCCACCATCACCCCGGCCAAAACCCCGCCCCAAAAACAACCCGAATACCTCAGCGATAAATTCCGCCTCCGCATCGTTCCCAGTTGCCAAATTCTCAACTTTTGCCACCAGCGAGGCAACCTCAAACCTGCCACAATGGGAATTGTGGAAAATGACACAGGCGACCTCGTTTGCGCTGGCTACGAGTGCGAAACCCTGGAAACCATGCACGAACTTGATAAAAATTCTCGCCTCCAATATCAGCAAGCGAGGATCGGCAACTATCAAAATTTACTCAACCAAGTGCAAGTCCTTCATTCCAGCCATCACGCCAGTGCCGATCTGAATAATTCCCTAGAATCAAAACTGCATTTATTTGATGGCGATATCAACCTCGGTCGTGTTTTTACCTGGAGATTTTCCGACTTAGCCGAAGTGTTCATCTCCTGCTGCGAAACTAATTTAACCTTTACCCAAATTACCGACGACCCGCTCTCCATTGCTAGCGGCTTCCTCTGTGCGGGGGCGCGAAATGTGGTCAGTACCTTGTGGGCTGTGGATGATTTAGCAACCGCTTTATTTTGCATTTTATACTATCAGGAAAAGCAGCATAATAGCCGTTCGGAATCGCTACGAAAAGCACAATTTAAGCTACGAAGCTTGACAGGCGATGAGTTGTCTGCTAAATATAAACGGCAGTTAGAGGATTATTTTGAGCACCAACAAAAAGGAGAACAACAAGCAGAAATTGTCAAAAATGTGCGATTGCATTTAGATTTGCTTTGTCGCCAAGAATTGCCGTTTGTCAGTCCCTATTATTGGGCAGGATTTGTATCGCAGGGTTTGGCGCAGGAGAAACAGAGGTCAAGAAAATCATCTTTTCACCCAAAAAAATAGCGCCTGAGTTCCCCCAGACGCATAGCATATAATCAACAAATTGTCTACTCTAACTTAACCGTTTAAAGCCTCAGCACCGCCGCAAACTTCCAGGATTTCCTGAGTAATTGCCGCTTGCCGCGCCTTGTTATAAGTCAGCGTCAAACTACCGATCAAATCGCTAGCATTCTCACTAGCATTGTTCATCGCCGTCATCCGCGCAGCCAACTCGCTAGCAGCAGACTCTTGCAAAGCCCGCAGCAATTGGTTGTTCAAATACAAGGGCAAAAGAGCATCCAGAATTTGCGCCGGATCTTGCTCGAAAATCATGTCGCGGGGCAAACTCTTCTTAGTAGGTGCAGAAACCTTTTCGCGCGATACTTGAAACTGCCCGCCTTGCGATGTCAATCGGAAAATTTCATCATCGGGAGTTTCCAAACCTTGGGGATCGAGGGGCAGCAAAGTTTGAATTACCGGACGCGAACTAATTAGCGACACAAACTTGGTGTAAATTAACTCAACTCTGTCCACAGTTCCTGACAGAAATAGCGACAACAATTCGTCCGCAATCATGGCTGCTTCCGGTGCTGTGGGAATTTGTTCCAAGTTAGCGTAAGTAGCATCGATCGGCTGTTCGCGGCGCTGGAAATACTGAGTAGCTTTGCGTCCTACCAACACGTATTTGTAGTCTAAGCCTTCAGCTTTGATTTCCTTAGCGCGATTTTCAGCGTATCTGATGATGTTGCTGTTGTAGCCGCCGCACAAACCCCGATCGCCCGAAACTACCAACAGTCCCACCGATCGCACTTCGCGTTTTTTCAGCAGCGGCAAATCCAGGTTTTCAAACTGCAAGCGTTCCGCCAAACCGTATAATACCTCTGCCAGTCGATCGGCAAAAGGCCGAGTAGCAGTCACCTGTTCTTGAGCGCGGCGCACCTTTGCAGCGGCCACCAAGCGCATTGCTTCTGTAATCTTTTTAGTGTTCTTGACCGACTTAATGCGATCGCGAATAGTTTTCAGATTTGCCATAACTTTCTCCTTACATCCTTGCCCGCATCTTCTTAATTAAAACCGCAGATTAACGCAGAGTAACGCAGATTAACTTCAGATTATCTGCGTTAATCCGCGTTCATCTGCGGTTCAAAATTCCTACTTGTCTACGCAGAAACTAGAAAACTTTGCTTGTATTCAGTGATGCCTTCTTTCAGCAGCTTCTCAGCTTCATCAGTCAAAGCTTTTCCGCCTTGAACAATTTCGCCGTACTTCGGCTTGCTAGTCCGCAAATAGTCGCGCAAACCAACAGTAAACTTGCTGACTTTTTCCACAGGAATGTCATCCATATAGCCGTTAATACCGGCATAGATTACAGCCACTTGTTCGTTCATCGGCAGAGGCGAACTTTGGGGCTGTTTCAACAGTTCCCGCAAGCGCTGACCGCGCGACAATTGATTCTGAGTAGCTTTATCCAAGTCAGAAGCAAACTGAGAAAATGCTGCCAGTTCTTCAAACTGCGCCAATTCCAGTTTCACCTTACCGGCTACTTTTTTCATCGCCTTAGTTTGAGCCGCCGAACCTACCCGCGATACCGAAATACCGGGGTTTACTGCCGGGCGCAAACCAGCGTTAAACAAGTCAGAAGAAAGGAAGATTTGACCGTCGGTAATCGAAATTACGTTCGTCGGAATGTAAGCAGAAACGTCACCAGCTTGGGTTTCGATAATTGGCAAAGCAGTCATGCTGCCTTCGCCCAAATCGTCGCTCAATTTAGCAGCGCGTTCTAGCAAGCGAGAGTGCAGGTAAAACACGTCTCCGGGATAAGCTTCGCGACCGGGAGGACGGCGCAGCAACAGAGACATTTGGCGGTAAGCTTGTGCTTGTTTGGAAAGGTCATCGTAAATGACCAAAGTGTGCTTGCCTTTGTACATGAAATACTCGGCTAAGCTAGCACCTGTGTAGGGGGCCAAGTATTGCAGGGTTGCGGGGTCACTAGCGTTGGCTGCTACTACGATCGTGTAGTCCATCGCGCCCTTTTCTTGCAGGACGTTGACGATGTTAGCTACTGTAGAAGCTTTTTGACCGATCGCCACGTAAACGCAGATCACGTTTTCCGATTTTTGGTTAATAATCGTGTCGATCGCGATCGCAGTTTTACCGGTTTGTCTGTCACCGATAATCAGTTCCCGTTGTCCTCTTCCCACCGGAATCATCGCATCAATAGCGGTAATTCCTGTTTGCATGGGTTCGTAAACAGAACGGCGAGAAACAATCCCCGGTGCCGGAGATTCAATCAAGCGAGATTCAGTAGTTTTAATTTCTCCTTTGCCGTCAATCGGACGGGCCAAAGCATCAACTACCCGTCCCAACATTGCTTCACCCACGGGGACTTCAGCAATTCTGCCAGTAGCAGTAACTGCCGAACCTTCTTGAATGCCGAGGCCTTGGCCCATCAACACTGCACCCACGTTATCTTGTTCGAGGTTCAGTGCAATACCCACGGTGCCGTCGGCAAATTCTAGCAATTCCCCAGACATGGCTTTATCCAAGCCATAAATCCGAGCAATGCCGTCGCCTACTTGCAGAACAGTACCGACGTTAGAGACTTTTACATCTTGGTCGTACTGTTCAATTTGCTGGCGAATAATGCTGCTAATTTCGTCAGGTCTGATTGCTGCCATGTCAGTTGTTTTTTGTCAGTTGTTTGTTGTCAGTTGTCAGTTATCAGTTGTTCAAAACTACCAACCGTTAACTGCTAATTAAATTAGCTAATAGTCATCAGCTATTAACTCTCAGGAATTCAAGCGAATTCCTAGACGGCGCAATTGTCCCCGCAGGCTGGCATCAATTACTTGAGAGCCTACTTTGATTACCACACCGCCGATTAAATCTGCGTCTATTTTGGTTTCAATTTCTACGCTTCTAGCGCTGGTCATCGCCTGCACTTTCTCGCGAACAGTCTGCTGTTGAGCGTCTGAAAGCGGGACTGCCGATGTAACTTCAGCCAATACTGTTTGGTTTAGTTCTCGGAGCCTTGCCAAGTATTGTTTGCCAATTCCTTCTAAAAAAAGAATTCTTCCTTTGTCTACTAATAGCTTCAGAAAGCTGTGCATCAAGGGGCTCATTTCTTCACCCGCTATTTGCTGAATCACGGCTTTTTTAGCATCCGGTTTTACCAGCGGATTGCCTAAAAATTGACGCAAATCTTCCGAACCTTCTAGCAGGCTCAGCAAGGAACGAATATCTTCGCCGAACTTCTCTGATAGATTGTTGGACTGAGCCAGTGACATCAAGGCAGATGCGTAAGGCTGTAAGACTTCTGTGCTGACTGTACTCACGTTTTAGCCTCCCAGTAACGCAATGCTGCGATCGATTAATTGGTGTTGAGCGCTGTCGTCCAAGCTAGTTTTTAGCTGGCTTTCCACCTTTGCTAATGCCAAAGATACAACCGCCGATCGCAGTTGGGCGATCGCTCTTTCCCGCTCCGCTTCCAACTCTTGACCTGCTGTTGCTCTCATGCGTTCAACGTCTTGCGCTGCCTGAGCTAGAATTGCTTCTTTTGCTTTCTTGGCAGTTTCTTCAGCAGCGGCACGAATGCGTTCGGCTTCTGCTTGCGCTTGAGTCAGTTTTTGCTGTTGCTCTGCTAGAGCTGCTGCTGCATCTTTTTGGCGTTTTTCTGCTTCTTGAATCGCCTCTTGGATGGCCGAACGCCTCTCTGTCAGGATTTTACCTACAAATCCGCGCCCGAAATAAAACAGCACTGCAATAATAATGACCAGGTTAATCAGGTTGGTTTCTAAAATATCGAAATTTAAACCGAAACCACCTTCGCCGCTAGCTTCTGTGGCTAGCAATAAAACAGTCCCCATGATACTCTTCCATAATTGCGCGTGCAGATTGGGTGAAGCGATTTTAGATTTGAGATTCTATCAAAAATCTAAAACTCTTCGGTCTCGCTATTTGGCCAGCGACTGCCCTAATAGCTTTTCGAGAATTTGGCCGCTGAGCGCGTCTACTTGTTGTTCTAGTGAGCGCATTGCTTCTTGCTTTTGCTGCTCTATTTCTTGCCCAGCCTTTTCTCGCGCGACTTGAGCTTCTTGTTGAGCCTCAGCTACTTTTGCTGCCCCAATTTTTTGGGCATCAGCTTGAGCAGCAGCAATTACTGATTGAGACTGTTTGCGAGTTTCTCCCAGTTTTTGCTCGTACTGCTGCGCTAGTTGCTGAGCTTTTGCCAAGCGTTCTTGGGCGGAGACTTGAGTGTTGCGAATGTAATCGGCGCGATCGTCAATTGACTTGCTGAGCGGCTTGTAAAAAATTACATTCAAGACTGCGACTAGAATTAAAAACTGCACCGCCATCAGAGGCAGCGTAGCATCTATATCAAACAGTCCCCCTTCCTTAGCCGCTTCTTCAACTGCTAGTAATACTGTCCAGTGCATCATGATTTTTTGACGGCTTCCATCTAATTCGCTTAATCGATTTTAGATTTGAGATTTTGGATTAGAATCGCCAAAACCTCAAATCTAAAATTTTCAATTATTATGCGAAGGGGTTGGCAAACAGCAGCACTAGGGCTACGACCAAACCGTAAATTGTGAGCGCTTCCATGAACGCCAAACTCAACAGCAAGGTGCCGCGAATTTTACCTTCTGCTTCCGGCTGACGAGCAATCCCTTCTACAGCCTGACCTGCTGCATTTCCTTGACCAATGCCAGGGCCGATTGCGGCTAAACCTACTGCCAAAGCGGCGGCAATTACGGAAGCGGCAGCAACTGTTGAGTCCATGATGATTTTCCTTATCTAAAGTACAAAATTGAGAACAGATAGTCTACAGAATTGTCCGATTTAACGGGAGGAAGTTTGAGTTCAGAAATTTTCTTTTTCCTCCTTCATTCTTCGCCGTTTATCGTTAGTTAATCGTGGTGTTCTTCGCCGTGACCGCCTTCTAGAGCTTCACCAATGTAGGCGGCGGCTAAGGTAGCAAAAATCAAAGCTTGAATTGCACTCGTAAATAGTCCCAGAACCATCACTGGCAGAGGAACAAATAAAGGCACTAGCAACACTAGCACTCCGACCACCAATTCGTCCGCAAGAATGTTGCCAAACAAACGGAAACTTAGGGACAGAGGCTTAGTGAAATCTTCTATGATTTTGAACGGCAACATGAAAGGCACCGGTTCAACATAGTGGGCGAAATACCCCAAGCCGCTTTTGCTGAGACCTGCATAAAAATATGCTAGAGAAGTCAGCAGTGCAAATGCTACCGTCGTGTTGATGTCAGCGGTAGGAGCTCCCAATTCGCCTGATGGCAGCTTAATCAGCTTCCAAGGAATTAGAGCGCCAGACCAGTTTGACACAAAGATGAACAGAAATAATGTACCAATAAACGGTACCCAAGGGCGATATTCTTTTTCCCCAATTTGGTTTTTAGCCAAGTCCCGAATAAATTCCAGCGCATACTCCATAAAATTTTGCATTCCGCTGGGAATTCGCTGGATTTTGCTGGTTCCTAAAATCGAAACTACGACTAAAACAGCAATTACAAACCACGAGGTTAGAAAAACCTGTCCATGAACTTTCAGATTGCCGAGTTGCCAGTACAACTGCTGGCCAACTTCCAATTTGGCGAGGGGGAAACGATTAAAGGTGTTTAGAACGTCAAGCATTGCCATTCAACGGGCTTCCCCATACAAATCGATGAGTTGAGTTTTGCTCTTCTTACCTGACTTACCTGTAATCTAGTGCTAATGCACTTCGGATCACGTAAACCATCAGCGCAGCTTTGTAAGTCAGAAATCCCAAAAATATCGGTAAAATCTGTAGCTGATTCCACTGTGTTCCTACTATCATCACCGCGAAAAACAAACCGAGCCTTGTCTTGCTGATGCGTTGATTTTGGCTGCCGATTCGTTCAACGTCTCTAGCCAACATCTTTAAGTAAACCACACCTGTGACCGCCCCAAGCAAATAATTCAGGGCAATGTTGAGGGAGTAAAAAATCCAAACGGAGATAAAAATAATCGCCGTAAAAGCAAGGGTGTACGCCAACAACTCTTGTTGGAGGCGATAAAAGTCTTGCATGGGATTCGTTGTCTCGGACGAGACTGTCGAGACTGTTGAGACTGTGCCAGCTTGAGGAATATCCTCGGTTGCTGGTGTGGGTTCGGTGGGTGTGTTTTGCGTGTTCACGAAGCTCAGAAACTAATGCAGGTAGCAGGCGAGTGCTTTGCAAACTCAGAAAAATAATACCACGCTGCGGTAACAATACTTAAAATAAAATTAATCATATTTTCGGAATTTGGTGTCTGGCGCTTCGGAAACCTCAAGCCGTTAAATGTCCGATCGACCTCACTCTACTTCTCCCACCGCCACACTGCACTTGGTTACACATTGTTCCTTTGGTTCTCACTGAGTCACCCTCACTTAGTGAGAAGTGACAGAGACCGATCGCCCGAATCGATAAGGTAACTCTCCCTTGTCTGCCTCTGCGCGGTACAAGAGTTAATTCAAATTCGATCTCATTCAATAACCTTAAACTCTTGAAGCGCCGGAATGAAATTTTTATTCTCGTGGCTCGATCGACTAAGCTTAATCAAAGCAAATCGCTGTAGCGGCTGCAAACTCGCCCACTGTGGCAAAGAAATTGTCACGCCGAGCTCTTGCGCTTTTGCAGAAACAGACTCCGGTACAGTTGCAGCATCCATCCACGGGGGATTTTCATCAACCGCCAAATCAGTTCCTGGGTTGCCTGTGTGTTGAATTAATATTTGATTTAGCTTTTCTCGGTAATCAATAATTTCTGCTGGTGTCAAGCAAGGTTTTTCTACAAGGATTTGACGTTCTGCTTGGTTAAAATGATTCCAATCCTGCAACTTCAATTTAATGCCGCAAGTATCTAACTTGAGACGTACCTGCATCGGAATGCAGCGCAGGGCTTCTACAAAATCAGCTTCAAATTCAAAAAACATATATTTAGCAAGTTTATTTGAGTTGTGAATGATATTTTTTTTATTAACCGCAGAGGGCGCAGAGGGCGCAGAGTAAGAGAGGTGGGGGAAGGTGAAAAGAAATTGATGCAGGTTTATTGCTCTCTATCAATAATTGCAGAAAATCGAGTCAGCATTTATAATTAAATAATATTACAAACTATTGACATGGATACCGTAGACTACCTTCGGATTAGCTTGATAGACCGCTGCAACTTCCGCTGTCTCTACTGTATGCCGGAAGGTAGCGAGTTGGACTATGTATTGCAGCAGCAGTTGTTAACTCACTCGGAATTGCTAACTCTGTTGCGGGAAGTTTTTATACCCGTGGGATTTACGAAGTTTCGGTTGACGGGTGGGGAACCGCTGCTGCGGCCTGGGGTGGTGGAATTGGTAAGGTCGATCGCCTCGATGCCGGAAACGCGAGATTTGTCAATGACAACTAATGGCTTTTTGCTGGCGGGAATGGCGGAAAATCTCTACAATGCTGGTTTGCGCCGGATTAATATTAGTTTGGATTCCCTGGAACCGGAGACTTTTGATAAGATAATTGGCAGTCGGGGACGATCGCGATGGACACAGGTTTGGGAGGGAATTCAAGCGGCTTATCAAGCAGGATTCGACCCGCTGAAACTGAATGTGGTGGTAATTCCCGGTGTGAATGACAGCGAAATATTGGATTTAGCGGCGTTAACAATTAACCGGAATTGGCACGTTCGATTTATTGAGTTTATGCCGATCGGGAATGGGGATTTATTTGGCGATAAGGGTTGGGTAGCATCAGCAGATTTGCGACAACAAATTAGCGACAAATACGGGTTAGCCGAGTCGGGTGTGCGCGGAAATGGGCCGGCGGATGTGTTTCAAATTCCGGGGGCGAAGGGCACTTTAGGATTTATCAGCCAAATGTCCGAGTGTTTTTGCGATCGCTGCAACCGGATGCGTTTGTCTGCTGACGGGTGGCTGCGGCCTTGTCTGCTAAACGAAACCGGTCAAATTGACTTAAAAACTGCTTTACGGGATGGGGTGTCTACGGTTGAATTGCGCGATCGAGTGCGACACATATTAGAGATTAAACCGGAGATTAATTTCAAGCAGCGGGATTCGGGAACTACTCAAGGAAATTACAGCCGCACCATGTCTCAAATCGGCGGGTAAACTACCCGAAATCGATCGCTCTCAAAATACATTATACCTAAGACAAACTTTGTAAATCTTCCTCAGATAGCTGGGCTGTTTTCATCAAGGCTCTTAAGGTTCCAACTTTCAAATCTTGATTCCGGTGAACTGGAATTGACAAAATTTGTTCTATTTCGGCGTTTTCATAGATATGATGACTGCCAGTAACTCTTTTCAAAACCCAACCTTTCTGCTCTACTATTTTGCACAGTCGCTTTCCTGAAATAGATTTCATTTCATACAGCAATTTCAACAACTTTATCTGTGGAGGCAATTGCTTCACGACTATTAGCAACATCGAGCCAACCGACCATCGCATCTTTTAAATTAGCCACCACTTCTTCCATAGTATCTCCTTCGGTAATGCACCCGGGAAGTGCGGGAACTTCAGCCCAATAGCCACCTTCTTCTGCGGGATGGATGATTGCTCTAATTTTCATACATTTCTTCAGTCATTTGTTAAGGATATTATAACGATTATTAATAAATACAGGAAATTATAGTCGCCGCACCATGTCTCTAATCGGCGGCTAATTATCTCTTATCAGCGATAAGTCAGTCTGAACTAACGCCCTCGCCTTGCGCGCGGATCGATCATAAGCTGGCGTTACCTGTTTTAGGTCGCAGGACTTCGACATTCAACTCTAGTTTCTCTCCTAGCCACAAAGAATGTTTCGTATGGTCGGCCACATCGTCGCCTGTTTCAGGGTGAATGAGAATATCGAGCCCCTCACGATTCAGCATTAACCAGGGAACGACTTTGCCAAACTGGTCTGGTAAAAATGCAACTTGATACATTGCTTGCGGGTGGGGGCCAATGGGTTTGTCATGCCAACGCCCAAGCTGCACCTCAAACTGAGTCAATCCTTCTCGTACACGCGCTGCGGCATCGCGATTATCAGCGTCGAAGTAAATATGTCCATGAAAACCAACAATTTCGATGGTGTCTGCTTTCATCATTTTCAGTGGATTATTGAGCTGAGATCGACAACTTTATATTAGCTTAACTTGCTGGATATTTTATTCACTCCTGTAAACTCCTTAAGTTGATCTCTCCTCAGTCTTTGCTTTTTTTGTTTCATGCTACGACAATACCAGTATACTCTCTGCTTCTCTATCTCCAAACTGACTAATGATGTCGATTTCATCTCGCAGAATTTGAACAATTTTAGATGTTGAGCAATTGCCAACACGGAGATAAATAAATTTGGGAGGATGACCGTAAAGTAAACTCCGTTGATGAAAGTCAGAATCTTTGGAAACAATCACAAAATCATTTGCCTTTGCATATTCCCAAATTTCTGCATCATCAGTATTTGTCAGTCCTAGGGTCTTGACATGAGCAGAATCGGGATACAAACCGATAATTCTTTGAAGAATTCGGTCTGAGAGGTTTTCGTCCAACAGTAGTTTCACAGGGATGCCACAAATAACTTTTTTTCACGATCTGCGGCAAAAGCAAGGCAGGCTTTGATGTCTGCCGAAGTTAATTCTGAAAAATCTTCCAGAATTTCTGCTTCCGTCATGCCACCGGCGAGATATTCTAAGATGTCGTAGACGGTGATTCGCATTCCCCGAATACATGGTTTGCCACTGCGTTTTCCCGGTTCAATTGTGATGATGTCGTGGTAGTCCATAAAGCAATATTTTGTACTAATAAGCGTAATTATACCTGTAAATAATCCTGGTTTGTTGAGGTCAGGATTTCAGGTTTGAGCAAGTAGTGAGAAAAAAAGAACCCTGACGTTGAAAGTAGCCAAGGCGGATCAGTTTTCTCATGGTCTGCGGCAAAAGCAAGACAGGCTTTGATGTCTGCCGAATTTAGTAGGGTTTTCCACCAATAAGACTCCAAAATTGGCGGCAGTCCGATCGACACGGGGCGATCGACTCGACACCACAAGCAAGGCTAAAAAATGCACCATCTGGCGGGGTCTAGCGGGTTTTGGGATGATTCCACCTGTGGCAGTAGCAAGGCTGGCAGAGTTGCATCACAGGCAAAGTTTGCGGGTCTAGCGTGGGCCTAACGTCTGGCAAGGTTGCCACGGTCGGAGCGATCGGATTGGAGCGGTGGCGGTCTAGCTTTTTTCCGTCACACTCGCACGTCACAACCTACTGCTTTTTTAAAAACTGGGAGGGTGTGGGAGCGGTGGCACTGAGAGAGCGGTGAGTGCGGTTCGGAGCAAGTGTCAACACTGTACGGTTGGAGCGGTCGCGATGATTGTCCGTAAGGGCGATCGGCTGTACAGTTGCTACCGCTGCTATATCGTGGTTAAATTGTTAAAAAATGGCATTGCCTCAAATCTTGGTGTAAATATATGGAAGATTCTGATATTAATATTGCTAATGTTGAAATTATTGACTTAGCCTATACCTATACTAAAGATAATTTAAATCATATTAAGAGTCAGATTGACAATCTTAGATCGCGAGTAGCAACCTTTTTGGGTTTTGGGGGTGTGTTACTACGATTCATTCTAGAATTGTCAGATTCACAACCAAGTTACAAAATTACTAAAATATTAGCTTTCTTTACCTGTTTTTCTGCAATAACTTTATTGGGTTTGGCATCAATATCTAATTCTAAAGTAGATATTACATCTTATACAGATGCAACTGAAAACAATACAGATATATTTTTATATGAGCTTCCTGAACAATCTAAAAGTAAGTTTATACAACTGAATAAAGAATTAAGTGTAGACTATTTTACAACAGCCAATAAAATAAAAAAATTACTTAACCCCGCAATAATTTGTCTTGTGTTGAGTGCATTTTTATTTACTGTTAACGGTCTTTTAGTAAGTTTTTTTGGAAAATAATCACTTTCTTAAGTGTAGCACTTTCAAGTCCTCGGTCAGGATATGCCTGATTGTATTTTAAGCACTGCCACCGCTGCCTAAATCTTACCCTAAGCGTGTTTGGTACGGCTGCCACGGTCTGAGCGGTCACAGCGCGGTGAGTGCGGTTCGGATTTTTAGCGTTGTGTAGGACTGTTGCTAAAGTTGAATCGGTTCGTAGGTTTAGCAGATTTTTATTAAATGTCTATACATGAATGGTTGATGTGTGTTATAGTTCGTGTTTAAACATTAAAACGAAAAAATTCATGTCAGATTCTAATACAACTCTTGAATTCATTTACGAAAAGAAAGATGAGAATAATAATGTAGTTGCTAAACCTTACTATGGTTTATTGTTCAGTGACCAAGATGATGGCACTGCAATTTTAGATAATCCTGTCTGTAAAAATCGCGAGATTATCTTAGACCAATCTGTTGTTAAGTATTTAAAACAAATAGGGGAAAATATAAGGCTATATACTTTTCAATCTAATGCTAATAGGGAAATATGGTTTATTAACCCACTTCCTGAAACTAACATATCAATAGCACATAATGTGATTGGTTTTGTTAGTGGGGATATGATAGATGATGGCGAAAAGATAACTTGTACTAACGCGCTACTAAATCCGGTACTGGAGCAGCCGACCGATTAGTAATAGTTTAGACATCTAAATCAGGAAAAGTCTGTAATTTCCTGATTTAGCTGCAAGTGTGACAAGTTTTAGGCACAAAAATGTGATTGTAATACAGTAATTTAGGCTAGAAGAGGAGTGAATAGAAATGAAAATCATAAAAATTGCTCATGCTAACACAACTATTGATACTGAAAGTGAAAGAGAATCTTTTTCAATCAAAAACTATAACATAGAAAGTTTTTTGTTACAACAAGAGGCTGAAATTATACGACAAAGCGAAGAACAATTTGCAAAACTGTTAGAAGAAGAAGAAAACAAAGCTAAAGTTAAAGCTAGTCCTATTGATTTTATATTTAGTTTTCTGTCACCTACTGATAAGATAAAGGATGGTGAATTTAACTTTCTTGAAGCCTTGTCTACTCAATTTCCTAAGATGCTTATAAGAAAGACTATCGCAAATATTTTACCAAATATCGCTAGTCAAATGGAGAAAGTGGAAATTATATCGCTTGAGATGGCTAGAACAAAATATCCTAGAAGTCGCAATCTTTCAATTGGCACTTATACTCAACATCCCCGTGACGGTTTACGTCTGACTCGTCTTGAACATTATCATAAAAACTTAGCTTTAGAAAAGGATGATGAATTAATAGTGCTTCTCGGTCGGATGGGAGCTAAGTCGCTAAGAATTATGGAAATTGATAATGAACAGAAATCAGGTTCTATCAATACAGGAGTTGATACAGTTTTCGTTGATGCCCAGGGAGGTGCAAACCTTTCTAGTAAATTTGAGAGAAATAAAGATTTAGTTGTCACTTTTGAAGGTAATGTTGTTGATATAGATTCAGATTTGTTAGAGAACTCTTTATGGTTTTCTGATGACAGTAAACTACTTTCTATATTTGAAAGCCGACGATTTAATCTTAACAAAATACAAGAATACACTTTAAGAAACACTTACACAGAAACATTTGATTTTGATTTTAATTTAGCGGCTAAGTATTTAACAAATCAGGCTGATTTGAATGGTGAATATCAAACTATTAGTAAAAAAGAAAGATACTTTCATATAGAATTTGGAAAATTAAAATGAATGGTTAAAGAGGAAATACCGATTTTTTCACGTAATAGCAGGGTTTCTAGGGCTTAGGCGGGGATATTGGAGTTTCCCCGCCTAGCTTGATTTATAGATGTTTCAGCCTCTAAATCAGGATATGCTCTTATCCTGATTGAGTAAAATAACGTGCCTGATATTTGTCTTATTAACTGGTTCCCAGGCCTTAGCCTGGGAACCGAGATCCAGAGGCTCTGCCTCGCTAGCGGATAAAAACAAAAACAGGAGGCAGATGCTCATGGAATGTGTTCCCAGGCCTTAGCCTGGGAACGAGCAAACACCTACGCTTTGCGCTTCCGACGGCGAATCAGCACACTCATCACTTGGTTCAGATTAGCTGCACGTTGTAGGGGACTCCAATCGCCAACTTGGGCAAATCCCAGGCGGTAAGTAGTAGGACACAATTAATTACCCAAAATACCGCCTAAAAACCTTGCCTCTTCAAAAGGCTTGATGTAATTAATTGTGTCCGGTTACTTACAAGGTGAGTATGGTTTCCCTGACACCCTTGGGCGAACCTGTCACCGTTACACACACCACATCCTGTTCCGATTCTGCTGCTGAGCCGTCATTTGGCCGATCGAATTTGTTGTCGTCAGGCAAGAATTCCTGTGACATAATTATGTTCTCCTGGTTTTAGGTTTTCTAGAAAAACCCAAAAACCCAGCCGCCCCGCTTTTCAACGCATAGCAGGGCGGCTACAGAGAGTGTTATCATACTCCGTTAGCCTCCAGACTGCTGATACCAGTTTGGCGGTTAGCTGTCCATTGCTGTTGGTAGCAGCTTTGGGCAGTGCAACTAGATTTTTGGGCGACGCGGGCTACTTCCTCTACAAGCAAAGCAACCTCTAACTTCAAAGCGTAGCCGCAGACGGGGGCCTGTGTCAATCCATTTGGGATTTGGGATTTGGGAAAGGTGCGTCAGCTTTGAGATTGCTTCACTACGTTCGCAATGACAGAAAATCCTAGTACCTGCATCCAGGATTAACTGGTTCCCAGGCTGGAGTCCATTCGTGACAACTTAACGTCAAACCCAATCACAGACTGCTGTTTGACTATTAAGCTCAGATCCCCCCTAGCCCCCCTTAACAAGGGGGGGACAAGAGTCTTCTCAAAGTCAACCCCTACTCCCCTTCTTAAGGGGGATTTAGGGGGATCTAGACTTAGCTAAATGCGAGATTTATCAATGGTTTCACTCTTAATTTGTCACCAATGGGCTGGAGCCTGGGAACGAGCAATCGCCTACTTCCTAGGCTTTGCGCTACAGTTATAATATTAAAATCAATTTAAAAAGTGCGATCGACCCCGCTCTCATCAGCCCAAAAACTTGCACTCAAGGATAATTATGCTGCACAATCTTCAGCAATCTCACCAACAAGACATACAGACAATTACTCAAGTTTTGGCAAAAATCACCAACCGCACGGCGGATCAAATTAAACCATTACTAGATGCGATGCTCAAACAGCTAATTGAACCTCAACAACCTCCATTTTATGAAACAGCTACCCCAACAGAATGGTCAATAGCATTTCAAGAATGGGTTGACAGTCATCGTACCCTAAATCTCCCCACTCTTTCAGATGAAGCTATTAGCAGAGAGAGCATTTATGGAGACAGAGGTTAAATGCCGTTTCTCGTAGATACAAAATGCGCGGCTAGTTGCTGCTATGCTAGCTCATGGTTTAACCCATATCCTAACTTTTAACATTGCTGATTTCGCTCCTTATTCACAAATTACGGCTGTTAATCCTCTAACTGTAAAGCCTTGATTAATTAGGAATTTAACAGAAATGGTAAGGTGCGTCAGTTCGAGATTATCGATTGTTAGCGAAAATAACGGCAAGTGACGCACCCTACGACTCAACTTGGTGTTAGCAAAATTAGCTGTTTTGATAAGATCGATCGCACTTCATCCAATCCCATCTCCACATCCGCCAAAATCTCTCCCACAGTTTTGGTATTGCAAGCTTGCAAAAACTCAAATTCCGCACTTGACAAATTGAGCAATTGGTAGTTGCAATCAAACACTTGTTGACTAGGCCAACCGTGCATACAACCACTCAACTCTGGAATTGCCGCCAAAAGTGCCCGATCGTCCGACCAATCAATTTTATTAACAGGCTTTTTGCCCAAGAAAAACTCGTAATGAGTGATTTCCGTATCCAACAATTCAATTAATCGATAAAGCTCCCGTTCCGTCAAACCCTGAGCTCTTTCTATCAATTCCGGCGCTTTCCCCAAAAGTCTTTCTAACTGCCAATATCCCGGATTTGAGAAACCGATAAATTCCAATCCCGAAGCATCAATTAACTCGAACAAAGTCTCGATATTGTAGTCAATTTCCTGCGGGTGAACGTACATATCAGCAAAACATTCGTCCCGCTGATTTTCTCCTGCCCAACGCTGTTTTTCGTACTTGACAAGACGGTTGTTTTCTGGTAAAGAAGCAAAGATTTGACGACCGACTTTCACACCATCGGGATAGTCACCTTTTTGCGGGCCTTGAAGAAGTCCGATCGCCCTTTGCATCAGTTGAATCTCCCAGCGTCCGAGCTCAGCATACACAAAAATGTGCATCAAACCGCCGCTTGCCAACTTCGCCGCCAGCGCTTGAATGCCCCGAATCGGATCGGGTAAGTGGTGCAGCACGCCCACGCAGTTGATCAAATCAAACTCGCCCTCTAACTCGGCGGCATCGTACAGGCTGAGGTGGCGGAAATCAGCTTCGCGCGCCCCCGATCGGCGACAGCGTTCTTGTGCTACCTTCAAAGCACCTTCACTCAGGTCGATCGCCGTCACCGAAGCTTCAGGATTGAGGTGAATCAGATAATCGGTGCTCGAACCAGTGCCGCAGCCAGCGTCTAAAATCCGAATATCGAGTTTTGGCGGCTTTTGGCCAGTGCAAAAATTGTAAGCATCAGGCCAACTCCAGCGCCAGTTGTATCCTGGGGGCGGTTCATCTGACAAAGGATCGGGCGGGAAAGGGAAAGTATCGTAAAGCCGCCGCACGGCAGCACTGATATCAGGCGTAGTATCCATAAGTGAGGTAATAGTGCGTGGGTTTTGAGATTGGTTGTCAGTAGCTACGGGGTAACACGGCTACGCCAAGCACTTCTTTTGCTGCGTTACTCGCCACAAAAGTGTCGCTGCGCGATAGTTTGGCAAGCCTGAAACAGAGGGATCGGGCGATCGACTAACCCCTGGTAGCCAAGCCCTGACAGCTTCTGCGTAATAAAACTTATCATTTTTTCTCATATAAGCTCTCTTAAATCTATACAATAAATCTCGACAGGCTTTTTAACAAATAAGGACTGTCAATAACCCACCGCTGAACTGTCGGGTAAAGCGGAGGCGTCTTTCCGCAGAAAGTCAAAAGCCCCGAAACAGGCAGAAGAAAATTTTTGATTTTCTTTTCCTTTAATTCAAGGCACTGGCTACAATCGCCCAAAGGCAACTCTCCTGCCGAGTCTTTTTTTCCACGGGTATGCCGGCGGAGTGCAGCGGAGGGAGTACCCCGTGCCTGCCTTCGGATAGGACATTTCCCCGCAGGCAGAAAGATGAAACCAAAACATTTTAATCTAAGAAAGTAAGCGCGCCCGAACCTCGTGACAGGTAAAGGCAAAAAGTAAACAAAGCAAAAATACCTACTTTGACCTGCATCAGAAGGCAAGGTTAGTCTGGTTAAATGCTGCAACTATTTGGATAGGGAGCTAAGGAGTCTAATGACTGTAAAAGCAAGTGGTGGAAGCTCGGTTGCGCGTCCGCAACTATATCAAACTGTACCGGTCGCAACAATTTCGCAAGCAGAACAGCAAGACCGCTTTCTACAGCGGGGCGAACTCAGCGAACTGGCAAGTTATTTCAGTTCAGGGGCTCTTCGGATCGATATCTCTGCGACGCTGACCCAAAACTCGGAACTGATAGTATCCCGCGCAGCCAACCGGATTTTTACCGGCGGTTCCCCGCTGGCATTTTTGGAAAGACCACAAGAACCTGCGATGGCTGTAGCAGGCGCGGCTCGCCGCGGCTCGGCGAATGTCTCTGAAGGCATGAAACTGGGAAATGTCACCTACGTTGAAAGCCGCGCAGGCGGTGGCAACGGCGGTGGTGGCGGCGGTGGTTTCTTGGGGCTAGGAAATCTATTTTCTGGCAACGGTGGCGGCTACAGCGGCCCAATCCCCGCAGGATTTCAGCCGATCAATGTCTCGCGCTACGGCCCGGGCAACATGACCAAATCTCTGCGCGACTTGAGCTGGTTTTTGCGCTACATCACCTACGCAATTGTCGCTGGCGACCCGAACATTATTTCGGTGAACGTGCGCGGATTGCGGGAAATCATCGAAAATGCTTGCTCTTCGGCGGCCACAATTGTGGCAATGCAGGAAATGAAGGCAGCATCTTTGGGCTATTTCAGAAACAATGCAGAGGCAAGTGCGATCGTCGGACAGTATTTCGACGTAGCAATTACCGAATTCAAAGCTCCCACACCTTCAGACAAGGTGCGGCAGCGCGAAAGCAACGACCAGCAAGGCTTGCAACTGCCTCAAATTTACTTCAACGCAGCCGAGCGACGGGCGAAATTCGTCATGAAAACCGGTCTGTCTTCGGCAGAAAAGCTAGAAGTAATCAAAGCAGCTTACCGCCAAGTATTCGAGCGCGATATTACCCGCGCATACAGCCAAAGCATTTCTGACTTGGAATCCAAGGTCAAAAATGGCGAAATCTCGATGAAAGAGTTTATTCGCCGCCTTGGCAAATCTCCTCTGTACCGTCAGCAATTCTACGAGCCGTTTGTCAACAGCCGCGCTGTAGAACTTGCCGCCCGCCACTTCCTCGGCCGCGGTTTGAGCTCGCGGGAGGAATTTAGCAAGTATTTTGCGATCGTCAGCAAAGGCGGCCTGCCAGCCCTGGTAGACGCGATGGTTTATTCCCAGGAGTATTCCGATTACTTCGGCGAAGAAACAGTGCCTTACCTGCGCGGTTTGGGCCAAGAAGCTCAGGAGTGTCGCAACTGGGGCCCGCAAATTGATTTGTTCAATTTCAGCGCTCCGTTCCGCAAGGTTCCTCAGTTCATCACCTTGTTTGCTGGCTACAACCAGCCTCTGCCAGACCAGCACGTTTACGGTGTTGGCAATGACCCCTTAGAAATTCAGTTCGGCGCGATTTTCCCGAAAGAAACTCGCAACCCCAAGAGCCGTCCGGCTCCCTTCGGCAAAGACACTCGCCGTATCCTGATCCGTCAAGGTGCAGGTATTGACAATCAGTTGAGCAATCCGGCGGCTCGCGGTGCTGCTCCCGGCTCTCTCGGCCCCAAGGTCTTTAAATTAGATCAGTTACCGAGCAACTATGTTGCTTCCAAGAAAACTGCCCGCGGTGTCTCTAGCAGCTACAGCAATGCTTCCAGTGTCAAATTTACCGAAAGTTCCACACAAGCGGTGATTCGGGCTGCTTACCTGCAAGTGTTTGGTCGCGATGTGTTCGACGGCCAGCGCCAAAAGGTAGCGGAAATTAAGCTGGAAAACGGCGAGATTCCGATGCGCGAGTTTATTCGGATGTTGGCGAAGTCGGACGTGTTCCGCAATATGTACTGGAGCAAGCTCTACGTTTGTAAGGCGATCGAGTACATTCACCGCCGACTCCTGGGACGCCCTACCTACGGCCGTCAGGAAATGAACGCTTACTTTGACATTTGCGCCAAGAAGGGTTTCTACGCGCTGGTCGATAGCATCATGGACAGCATGGAGTACAACGAAGCTTTTGGGGAAGATACAGTTCCCTACGAGCGCTATGTGACTCCCGGTGGTTTGTCGATGCGGACGATGCGATCGGGTTCCGTCGCTGAGCAAAATCTCCAAGCTCAGACGCCAGAAACTCCTCGGTTTATCGAACTCGGTGCAGCAGGCAATCGAGGCGATATCGAGTTGCAAAGTCGGATTGCTCAAGGTGTCAGCAAGCGGCGTGAACAAACTAAGATGTTCAAGCTGACGACTACTTCGGACAAAGTAGCTTTGAAAACTTTAATTCAAGCTGCTTACCGTCAAATTTTTGAACGCGATTTAAACCCCTACGTTGTGAAGAATGAATTCACGGCGCTGGAAAGCAAACTGGGCAACAATGAAATCAATCTCAAGGAGTTCATTGAGGCTTTGGGCTGCTCGTCGCTGTACATCAAACAGTTCTACGCACCTTATCCCAATACTAAGGTGATTGAGTTGGGTACGAAGCACTTCTTGGGCCGTGCTCCTCGCAATCAAGCGGAGATTCGGACTTATAACCAAATCTTGGCAAGTAAAGGGATTAAGGGCTTTATCAACGCGATGTTGAACAGCGTTGAATATGCGGAGGCTTTTGGTGAGGATACTGTTCCTTACCGCCGCTTTCCGACTCTACCGGCTGCTAATTTCCCGAATACCGAAAGGCTGTACAACCAGTTGACTAAGCAGAATGGTGAAATTGTGGTTCCGAGTTTTGAGCCTGTGGCTGCGATCGACAGAAGCTAGATTGATTTGAGGTTTGAGATGTTAGATTACTGCTAATTTAACATCTCAAATTAGTTGAAGGGCTGGTATAATTGCCAGCCCTTTTTTTATAGGATATTCACTTTGGGCGATAGAGGTCGCGGAGGATTGTGATTTTGTAGTAAGAGACTGGATATCGTTTCTTACATCCAAAATCTTTAAGTGTTTTTCTCGTTCCCACGCTGAGCCTGGTAACGCATATCCAGAGGCTCTGCCTCGTGTTTATACAATTATTGAAATTGGTAAAATTCTAGCATCAGTTTTATTCTTGGCTGTAGTTTTTCCCAACTTTCAAGTTTACGTTGTTGCTAGCCAGAGGCTGGTTACAGGTCAAAACCACGCTTCAGGAGGTGTACCTGAACGAATGGTAAGATTTATGGAAAATAGCGCTGTCAGTCGATTTTAGATTTTAGATTTTAGATTTACTCCACAGATGAATCTCTGACCTTGAATAAGAGCCTAAAATCTTGATCTCTCTACGACTGTTGTCCTTCGCAAGTATCGGTTTTTGCTCGGTGCCAAATCTGCTGAATCGGTGCAGCCAACAGTTTTAAATTTGCCACTGGATTTGCTGCTGCAATTTGATTTGAGGTTTGAGATTTGAGTTGATCTTGACTTGATAACCGCATCGGGGCGGGTGCAAGTTCCCGCCCTTTATCTATTCGGTTAACCGTACTCAAATAGCCACTTTGACGCGAGAACATTATCGCCCACTCTTCGTCGTTTATTTCAATATACAAAATCGTGGCACAGACAGATCGATTGCCTAGTTATCGGGTATTAGTGACTTCCCTTCATTCCCTGTGGGCAAAAATTAGGTATAATTGGTTAGCGCCTATTATGATAAAAATTTCCCCAAAAAATACCACGCTAGGTCAGATATAAAGCGCAATAGTGATGAGCCATTCCCAATCTCAAATCTAAAATTGTATGAGCTACATCAAGATATTGACCGCAAAATAAAACAGCAGAATAAACGAACCACTTGTTCTGATTAGTCAAGTAGCGAAACGAATAAGCTATTAGGGCATAATGTAGTTTTGAGCGAACAGGGTATGGAACTAAATTTACAGAAATTTTATAGCGCCTGCAATCCTAGCTACACCCTGGCAGTAGCAAATCAACAAGACCGACAATACTATATCGATTTCTCTTCAGTGCGGGGTGGCACAATCGTCGAACAATTGGAGCGTACCATCAGCCGTCTGTCCCCCGATGCACCTACCTGTCAATTATTCACCGGTCACATCGGCTCTGGTAAATCAACAGAATTGCTGCGGCTGCAAGCTCAATTGCAGCAACAAGGATTTCATGTTGTTTATTTTGAGTCGAGTAAAGACTTAGACATGGCAGATGTAGATATCACTGACATTTTGTTGAGCGTTGCTCGTCAGGTGAGCGAAAGCATCGAGAAAATGAAAATTAAGCTGCAACCGACGGGTTTTAAAGCTTTGCTTAAAGGGATTGCTGATGTTTTTCAAACTCAAATAGACTTGAGCGCGGAAGCTAATGTTCCGGGTTTTGGGGAAATAAATGCCAGCACGGAGGGAGAATTTTCTCTGGCGTTGGGAATTGGCAAAATTACTGCTAAAGCGAAAGATGCTCCGAATCTGCGATCGGAGTTGAGGCAATATTTGGAGCCGCGAACTAACGTAATTTTAGATGCGCTTAATAAGGAGTTACTGGAGCCGGCTAATCAAGAACTCAAACGCCAAGGGAAACAAGGACTTGTAGTAATTATCGACAATCTCGATCGCATACACCTGTGCACGAAACCGACGGGGCGACTGCAGCCGGAATACCTTTTTGTCGATCGCGGCGAACAATTGGCAAGACTAAATTGCCACGTCGTGTATACAATTCCTTTGGTGCTGATTTTCTCTAACGATTTGGGCCAGTTGACCAATCGATTTGGGGTAGATCCGAAGGTTTTGCCGATGGTGCCGGTGCAGTTGAGCGACGGTTCAGAGTGCTCTGAGGGTGTGGAATTGCTGCGGCAGATGGTTCTGGCGCGGGCTTTTCCGACGGTGCATCCTTCGCAGCGCTATGCTTTGGTGGGCAAAGTTTTCGACTCTGCGGAAACTCTCGATCGCCTGTGTCGAGTCAGCGGTGGTCATGTCCGCAATTTGCTGCAACTACTGTATGGCTGTCTGCAGAAACAAGACCCTCCTCTGTCGCGGGAAACTTTGGAAAATGTGATCGTCCAGCGCCGCCACCAGCTTACTTTGGCGATCGAACCTGATGAGTGGCAATTGCTGCGCCAAGTATCCGTTACCAAAACTGTGAACGGGGAAACTAAATACCAAATATTGCTGCGGAGTCTCTGGGTGTTTGAATACCGTTACGGCGAAGATTATTGGTTTGATGTCAATCCGATTTTGGCTGACGCCAAAGAGTTTCGGCAAACAGTTGACAGTTAACAGTTGACTGTTTACAGTCACTCGGCGAGGAAAATCGCTTCTGAACCAACGAGATTCACTCCTAGCTGACTAAAGAATAAGGGCCCAACTGTAGCAGGATCTGGTATGAAAACTAACAAAACTCAATAGTCAACAGTCAACAGTCAACAGTCAACAGTCAACTAACAAAAATGATTAAAGGCACTACTAAACTGTTGGGAGTAATTGGTCATCCCGTCGAACATTCTCTGTCGCCGGCGATGCACAATGCTGCTATTTCCCACTTGGGAGTCGATTTTGTTTACCTGCCGTTTCCGGTAAAACCAGAGGATTTAAAAGCTGCTCTTGCAGGATTTGCGGCGATCGGCGTTCGGGGATTTAGCATCACGATTCCGCACAAACAAGCCATCTTACCCCTGCTGTCGGAAGTTTCCCCGATCGCCCGAGCGATCGGCGCAGTCAATACCGTATACCTGACTGACAAAGGTTGGTGCGGCACAAATACTGACGTTGAAGGCTTTCTCGCGCCGCTGCAAACCCCCCCAACCCCCCCTTACCAAGGGGGGGCTAAAGAGCCGACATCTCCCTTAGAAAGCGGCAATACGGCTGTGGAATCATGTCCCCCCCCTTACCAAGGGGGGGCTAGGGGGGGTTCCGATTGGAGTCAGAAAGTAGCAGTAATTTTGGGAAATGGCGGGGCCGCGAGAGCTGTTGTGGCTGGATGTGCTCAATTGGGATGTGCAGAGATTCACGTTGTCGGCCGCAGCGAATCAAATTTAGCGGAATTTCAGCAGAGTTGGGTCAATTCTCCAATGCCCGTGCAGAATTTGCAGGTGCATACTTGGGATAATTTGTCAAGTTTAATCTCGCAGGCAGATTTGCTGGTGAACACGACGCCTGTGGGGATGTATCCGCAGGGGGAAAAGTCGCCGGTTGCCGCTGGTGAGATCGATCGAATTTCAGCAGGTGCGATCGTCTATGATTTAATTTACACCCCTAATCCTACCCAGTTTCTCAAAGATGCACAGCTTCGGGGAGCACGAGCTATTGACGGACTCGAAATGCTAGTTCAACAAGGAGCAGCCGCCTTAAAAATTTGGCTGGATAAAGAATCCGTCCCAGTCGATGTGATGCGCCAAGCCTTGCGACAGCATTTAGGTCTAGACTAATGCCATTTCTTCAAAAAGTAGCTGTAGTTTTCAGAATTCATATAAGTAGGAATTTGAGGCTGAATTCGCGCTAAGCTGAGAATTAAAATATACTTGCCCCGCCATTTATGAAATTTCGAGCTATCAGCCTTTTTTTTGCTACTTGCCTAATCGGAATTTTTAGTTTGGTATTCACTCCACCTGCTTGGGCTCTGACGCAGATTAAACTTTCCGACCTTTCTTATCGCGAATGTCCGGCAGAAATGGGAGAAGGAACAGTCACCAGCGGCAGTTCTATGGAAGCTACCTGCTTTTTGATTACTGGGAAAGCTGAAAATAGCACCGGTAAACCAGTTGTTAATGCCGATATTTTCGGCCGCATTTATGATGCCGACGACAATCCGGTGATGCAAAACCGCACTCGCTTGGGTTCTATAGAAGAAGTTCCTCCCGGAGTTAGCGATTTTCAGCTCAGAATTTCCGTTGCAGCCAATCAACGAACACCTTTGAAACTCAAGCAATTTAAAGCTACAGGTTTTACTGGCGTGGTTCGGCGCTAACGAAACTCTTGGAGATTTTGGGTTGGCTGCCGGTGAAATTGCGATGCAGTTTTCGATTTTCGATTGTTGAGTAGCCGGCAATTTCTCATTTCTAATTTACGATTAACTCCCCAGCTTTTCAACCGGGGAGTTAATCTAAAAATGTCAAATCTAAAATTTAGTTGCCGGCAGCTAGGTCGGCCAAACAATTTACGCTCGATGCTTAAAAACTTAAGCTTTTCAAACTACAAGGATGTTTGCAAGCTGGTCAAAAGACCGATCAAGAATTCCGCTCCGAACTGAAGTACAAAAAACGCAATCAGTGGTGAAAAGTCAATCCCTCCCAAGGGGGGGATAATCGAGCGGAATAGATTGAGGTAAGGATCTGTTAACTGACTCAAAATCGAAAACGGGGGGTCGTACCAATTGATGTTAGGGAACCAGCTTAACAGCACCCGAATAATCATCAGGGCTACATAGATTTGCAGAAATGTGGACAGCGTGGTTGCCAAAAGGCCTATTGAAGAACTCATAAATTTTGCTTGTAGTTTGAGTAAAGTTTACAGACACTTTAACTGTGAGTTTAGCATAGCTGGAGGAGTGGGGGGAGTGGGAGTGGGGGGAGTGACAGAGGAGGGAGAGGCTTAGATGGGGAGAGGGGGAGCGTTTTTGTTGTTCCTTGTTCCTTCTATCTCCCCCTTTTGGCTGGAAAGATGAAGAGAGAAATGTGCGACAGTTGACCGATCGCCCGCATCGATCTGCCAGACTAATCTAAAATTTTAAATGGATTCAGGAGTCTTGGGCGATCGAACCCTCGCCGCCCGGCGCCGGCGCGTTGCCGTTTACGTCGCCGAGTTGCAGCCGCACGTCATCTATTGCCTGATTTAGCTGGGCAATTTTATCTTCTAAACTCAGCCTTGCTACTTCCATGCTGTCGGCTTCGAGTTGACTGGCTTTCCTCTGGCGGATCTTTCTTGTCTTTGCTTCTGAAGGTTCACTCAGCAAAGCTTCAGCAGCGCGCCGCGACAGCACCGCGCCCAAAACTGCACCCACCAAGCCGCCAACTGCGGCTCCGGCAATAAATCCCCCTGTAAAACCCTCTCGATTGCTCATGGATCAACTCAACTGCGCGATATTTCTTTGATTTGTTTATTTTGACACTCTCCCGGTGAGAAAGCGGCAGACGATCGTTCGATTTTAGATTTTAGACTTTTGATTAAAGAATTGAGAGGGTGATCGGGAAAATGAGCCGGAGGGACAAAAGCCCAAAGGGGCATCAAGCCGGTTAGTTGTCAGGTAAGGCGAGAATTCCGACTTCCGAGTTAAAGCGGATCATTTCCAAAGATCGATCGCCATAAAGATCTTCAATGTGTTCCAAGCAGCACTCGATCGCGAAATCGTTCAATTCAGTCGGCTCAACGCCGTACATATCCTGAAACACCTCTGAGTCTACCCGACAAAAGCGCGGTCGATCGGCATAAATTCCGCATTCTCTGGTGGTTTTGTCAAAATTTATACACCAACCGTCATCTCCGACTAAGCTCAAATAGACCGCTAATTCGTCTTCAGATAAATACTCGTCTAAGTCAGGGCGCTCTGTTGGGTCGAGGTAACAACAAGCACCGCACTGCTTTACGCAACGCCAAGTAGCCATAGTTTGATTTTAGATTTTAGATTTTAGATTTTAGATTTTAGATTCGGAGCATTGTGTGGAAAATGCCAAACTTTAGGAAATTGGGGCTCTTAAAGTATATCAATTGCCAGGGCCCGCCGGAGACGGATATCCCGAAAGGGGGTTCGATTTGAGATTTGAGATTTGAGATTGGGGGGAGTTTCCGGGAAGGGGCATCAAGTCCCTGGTTTCCTGTGACTGAGAGGTCGATCGTAGTTTACATTTTGTTGAATTTTGTAAAGTTCCTTAAAAAATATGGTCGATCGCCCGGTAAAATCAGAAGCGGATTTTCTAATTCAACAATCTAGACTTAATCACTACAGTCAGGAGGACAAATGGACTTTATAACCGATCTTTTCAGTGGTCTGGGTGGTGTAGACTACCAACTCATTGTTCAGGTAGCTTTACTCGCAGCCGTCGTGCTTTCTGGCCCGATCGTGATTTTTCTCTTGGCAGCTAAAGGCGGCGACCTGTAATTATAGCACGCTCCGGGGCGATCAAGAGTTGGGAGTTTTGAGTTTTAAATTATTCAAAATTCACAACGCTCGATCGCCAATTTTCCCAGCAGCACGAGCTTTCTTATCAAATAGCGACTTATCAAATACCAAGGGCGTGTTTAGCAGTTTGAATCAAATTCTCAAAAAAAGGTAGAGATACATCGACTTCTCTAGCATCTTTGCGGGAGTTACCTAACAAACCGATGTTTTGTCCGGGTGCAACAGCCAAAACTTGCCCTTGAGAGTTGCGAATTCTCAATTCCTCGATCGAACCGGCGGGAGACAGACTGCAAGAATAAGTGCGATCGCAATAATCAAACTCAACTTTTCCGAACATCGGCTGCCTGGAACTAGCAACACTTGCGGGCAACCGGACGCCCAACAATTCTAACTCCACCGATGTCTTGCCATTAAAACTATTTTCCCGCAATCGGTAAGCAATATCAACCCGCCGAGGCAAAGGAAAATATTCCCCCCAACGCCAAGCAATCGCCTTCACACTAGCCGATACATTTCCATCTTGAGTTGCAGTTAGTTTAACGTGACCTCCTTTACCAACAATTTTCTGTTCAGTTATGCAAACATTAGGTGTCCAAAATACAGGAGCCTTATTTTCAATCCCGCAAGGTTCCAGAGCATCAATTTGTCGGTAAAGGTCTAGATTAATCTCAGCTAAATCCGCTCGCACGTCAACTGAAACCAGCGGTTTTAGGTGTTCCGGTTGCAAACATTGATTTGCAAAAATTGACAGTTGATTGCGGAATTGTTCTAGATTATCAGCCGGCATAGAAAAACCGCCCGCCGCTTTGTGCCCGCCAAATTTAGTTAATAAATCCGCGCAAAAATTCAGCCCGTCAAATACATTAAACTCAGGAATTCCCCTCGCCGAACCCCGAACAATTTTATGGGCTACCGTCTCTACAGCCTCGTTTTCGCCAGCCTCATCCTCAAAAGTACCAATAAACACAGGTACGCCGTAGCGTTCCACCAACCGAGACGCCACAATCCCGATCACCCCGTGGTGCCAACCGGGTTGCACGACAACTAAAACTCGTTCTTGCTGCAAATCGAGATCACTTTTCTCGCACCAAGCGATAGCTTCTTGCTCAATTTCCTGGCACAACTCCTGCCTGCGCTGATTAATTTGTTCGCACTGCATCGCGTTTTTGAGAGCCAATTCGCGATCGTCCGTAGTCAGCAACTCTATCACAATTTGAGGATCAGCCAGCCGCCCCACAGCATTAATCCGGGGCCCAAGCCGAAAACCAATATCTTCAGGCTTTAACGTATTGCTAGCTTGGCTTTTTGAATTCAGAAGAGGTAAACTTTCCGCACTTCCCGGCTGGACTCCAGCTACCTGAATCAAAGCCTGAATACCCGCCAATTGCGAGTGAGGTAACAGCCGCAAACCCCGCTTCACCCAGCGCCGGTTAACTCCAGTCAAAGGCGCTAAATCCGCAATAGTTCCCAACGTGAATAACTCCAGCAGTGGATTCACTAATCCCCCAACTTTCTGCATATCCTGAGCCAAAGTAATAGCCAAAACATAAGCAACGCCTACGCCAGCCAAACCGCGATATGGCGAAGATTCAGCGATTAATTTCGGGTTGAGAATAGCATCGGCAGGCGGCAGTTTTGGAGGTAAATCGTGGTGGTCTGTAATAATAACTTTGACACCGAGTTCTCGCGCTCTAGCAACCGGGCCGTAGGCTGCAATTCCGTTGTCAACCGTGAGAATGAGAGCGACACCTTCGGAGTGAAATTCTTCTACAATGCGATCGTTAATCCCATAACCTTCTCGCATCCGGCTGGGAATAGCATAATCCACATTCGCGCCCAGAGCCCTGAGAGCTCGTAGCAACAAAGCCGTACTCGTCATCCCGTCAGCATCGTAGTCGCCGCAAATAGCAATTTTTTGCCCTCCCGAAATCGCCTCCCGCAACAATTTGACACTCGCAGCCAAATCTGGAAACTCATCGGTTGGCGCGGGCAAAACCAGAGATTCCGGTTCGATAAACCCTTGCACTTCTTTCAGAGAATCGATGCCCCGGTTAATCAGTACCTGTGCCAGCAAGGGCGACAAACCGATTTCAGTGGCAAACTGTTCGGCTTGCTGTGGTTGAGGCGAATAAATTTGCCACCGTTGGTTTGGCAATCGGTGAAAATGCGGGGGCACAGATGTCGGTAGCTCTTGCACGGAAGCTGAGGTTTAAAGATACATAGTTAATCTTACCGAATTAAGTTCCTCCGTGAATCAATTGTAGATTTTAGATTTTAGGTTTTAGATTGAGCGTAAAGATGAGTTTTTTGGGTAAAATCCAAAGGTTGTTTGTAGGAAAGCTTTTTTTGGAAGCTCTCACCCCACCCAAATAGGGATACAAGCGCTGACAGCAGTCGTAGAGACCAAAAATTTTAGACCTAAGTTCAAACCCTCCAGATTTATCTGTGGAGCCAATCTAAAATCTCGAATCTCCAATCGACTGGTGACAGCCAAAGAACTAAGTTTACCAGGCATTTGCGCTGCCCGCGCTAGGGCGGGGCTAATTTAATTTAATGAGGAGACTTGCATGAGTGGCGATCGACCGCCTTGGTTTAAAATTGCATTACAGGTTCGGGGGTCTGTCATTCCCTCAATTTTGCCCCGCGTTTTGCTGTGCGGCAGCTTTGGAGTTTTTATTTCCGTGCTGCACTTTTTTAAGTTGCCTGTTTCCATGCCCATTTTATCGAGTATTGTACCGAGTATTGTCCTGGGTTTACTGTTAGTTTTTCGGACAAATACAGCCTACGAAAGATTTTGGGAAGGTCGAAAAGCTTGGGGAACTTTAGTCAATAATGTCCGCAATTTAGCGCGCCAAATCTGGGTAGCCATTGAGGAAAAAGACCCGAAGGATATAGAACTCAAAAAGTCAGCCCTGCGCCTGTTACCTGCCTTTGCAGTGGCGATGAAACTGCACTTGCGGCAACAATCAGTCAATCCAGAGTTGGAGCCGTTAATGTCGCCAGCGCAGTACCAAAAGCTCAAATCAATGAACAATCCGCCCCTAGAAATTGCCTTTTGGATTGAGGATTATATGCACGAGCAGTACGAGCGCAATTGCCTGGATGTCTATCAGTTAACTGCTATGAATCAGTTGCTCAATTCTATGATAGATGTATTAGGAGGCTGCGAGCGGATTTTGAAGACGCCTATCCCTTTGGCTTACGCGATTCACCTGAAACAACTATTGTTGCTTTACTGTTTGGCACTGCCCTTTCAAATGGTGAAAGATTTGACTTGGGGAACTGGCTTAGTTGTGGCTTTAATTAGTTTTACTTTGTTCGGCATCGAAGAAATCGGCATTGAAATAGAAAATCCCTTCGGGCACGATGCCAATGATTTGCCTTTAGACAATATTTGTGCTGCCATGCAGCGCAATATCGACGATTTAATTTCTTTATCTCCTAGCGTTCACGAACAGGTGAAAGATAAGTAGAGTCATTCCATTTTATATTTTAGATTTTTGATTTTAGATACCAATCGAAAATCTAAAATGGTATAACCTACTGGTTAATTTCTAACAATCAACCGCATTAACCCAGCCAATACTAACAATACAGGCATCAGCCAATCTCCCCACCGCACGTACAAAGTCCGAGTTTGCCGCCGATAAATAGTAGCATCTCGGACTTCATAGGTATTAATTCCAGACTTCCAAACTGTCTCGCCGCGAGGATTTACAAAAGCAGAGTAACCCGTATTAGTTGCGATAGCTGCCCATCTATCAGTTTCAATTGCCCGCATCACATCGAGAGCATGATGTTGAGCCAACATTGGCGGTTTGTAATGGGCATTGTTGGAAGCGGTGATCATAAATTCGCCTCCATTCGCCGCCTGATATCGGAAATTTTCAGCAAAGGCTGAATCGTAACAAATTCCAACAATGGCGCGACCAAACGGCGTATCAAACAATTGTTGAGAATTGCCGGGTACTAAATGAGCATCTAAGGGAGAAAGCCGATTAATAATCCCGCCTAAAATTTCGTAAAAAGGGATATATTCGCCTAAAGGCACTAGCTTTAGTTTATCGTAGCGGCCGACAATTTCTCCTGTGCGATCGATCGCCAATAAGCTGTTAGTGATACTATTATCTTGCTGTCCGAATCCTCCAACCCAAGCGACAACGCCGCGTTCGAGAATAGCTTTGTAAAAGGAAAGAGTAGAACGTTGATACTCATTGGTCCAGATAAAAGGCAAAGCCGTCTCTGGAATTAACACAGCATCGACTTTCCTGTCGGCTAACTCTTTGTATCCACTGGTGTAACCTTCCAAAGCGCGCCCCCAACCCCCTGAATCAAACTTAATCTCGTTAGGAATATTGCCTTGAATAATGCCAATTTTTAAAGCTGTTGCGGCTTCTTGATTCAAAGGGCGATTGTATAAACTCCATCCTGCAATATGCAAAACTAAACACAAACTAGCAGGCAAAATATAAGCAATCCAATTCTTCCTTCTTCCTTCTTCCTTCTTCCTTCTTCCTTCAATAAAAGCTTCTGCGATTAAGCCATTTACTGCTACAATAGCGGCTGTTACTGCGCTGGGCCCGGAGAGTTGACCGAGGTGCAATATTGCTAAATTGTGCGGGCTTTGCGTATATGATAGGGATGTCCACCACAGCGAACCTGTACTCCAAATACTTTCTAAGGCGCACCATAAAGCTGTGCCAATTAAAACGCGAGTTAATGCTGAAAATTGAGAGCTACCCGCGCCAGCACCCCCTTGTAAAGGGGGGGAGTTAAGAATAAGATCGGAGCTACCCGCGCCAGCCACCCGTTGTAAAGGGGGGGAGTTAAGAATAACAATAGGATTTTTGCCGGGTAAAGTGAGGGAGTTGAGAATTACAAATAGCCACGCCCAAACGGCGACTAAGGCGGCTCCCCAGAGGGTGATGAATGCCCAGCAAAAAAGTGCGATCGCCAAACTCGGCCACCAAGGAACTCCCAACCAAGTCATCGGGTGAATTCCCATAATCCAAGATAAAGCTAATCCGTGATAGCCAATTCCCCAGAGTGAAGGAAGAAGGAAGTTCGGCAACGAGCACTGTACAAGATGTAACGGATGGATGTTGAGGAAAGAAGGAAGAAAGAGAAATTTTTGTTTTTGTTCTTCTATTTTTGGGTTTTCATAACTGACAACCAAAACCCACAGGGGAGCTAATGCTACCCAAGCCAATAGCCAAGCATTTACTGGTGCGGTTGTCAATGCCATCAAAATGCCGCTGAAAAGTGCGATCGCCCAGGCTAATGTTTTGGATTTATGAACCGTGAGTTTTTCAAATTTGTGCCTGTTAAATATCGCCACTTTGATGATTGCCAAAAATAATAATTCTTAATCAATATATCAGATCGATCGGGAAGTTCGGCAAGGTGCAGTGTATGGGATTTAACCGATTTAGGAATGAAAAATCAATAACTTTCACAATTAAACCCCAGAAGCCTTGATACAAGGTAAACTATTGCTCTATTAGTCACCTTATTTATTTTTCATTCCTTAATGGATTTAACAGAAGGAAATCTATCAAATTCTACTTGCCCAAACAAAAAGCGCCCCTATTTCTAGGAGCGCTTTTTGTTAATCAAAAGCTAAATTTAGCCGTTGATGGAAGGAGCAACCATTGCTACTGGGGTGACTTCACCGGCGGCTAAGTCGAGGGGGAAGTTGTGAGCGTTGCGCTCGTGCATTACTTCCATACCCAGGTTAGCGCGGTTGATGACATCAGCCCAAGTGTTGATCACGCGACCTTGCGAGTCGATAATCGATTGGTTGAAGTTGAAACCGTTCAAGTTAAACGCCATCGTGGAAATACCCAAAGAGGTAAACCAGATACCGACTACTGGCCATGCACCTAACAAGAAGTGCAAAGAACGGCTGTTGTTAAAGCTCGCGTATTGGAAGATTAACCGACCGAAGTAGCCGTGGGCTGCAACGATGTTGTAGGTTTCTTCTTCTTGACCGAATTTGTAACCGTAGTTCAAAGATTCAGTTTCGGTTGTTTCGCGAACCAAAGAAGATGTTACCAAGGAACCGTGCATGGCGGAGAACAGAGCACCGCCGAAGACACCAGCCACTCCCAACATATGGAAGGGGTGCATCAGGATGTTGTGCTCTGCTTGGAACACGATCATGAAGTTGAATGTGCCGGAGATACCCAAGGGCATACCGTCAGAAAAGCTGCCTTGTCCGATCGGGTAAATCAAGAATACTGCGGTTGCTGCTGCTACTGGTGCAGAGTAAGCGACGCAGATCCAAGGACGCATTCCTAAGCGGTAGGACAGTTCCCATTCACGACCCATGTAGCAGAAAATGCCGATCAGGAAGTGAAATACTACCAATTGGTAGGGGCCGCCGTTGTACAACCATTCATCGAGGGAAGCTGCTTCCCAGATGGGATAGAAGTGAAGGCCGATCGCATTAGAGGAAGGAACAACAGCACCAGTAATGATGTTGTTGCCGTACATCAATGAACCTGCAACTGGTTCGCGGATGCCGTCGATGTCCACAGGAGGAGCCGCGACGAAGGCAATAATGTAGCAGACGGTGGCACTCAGCAGAGTAGGAATCATCAGAGTCCCGAACCAACCCACATAAATGCGGTTGTCCGTGCTAGTTACCCAATTGCAAAACTGCTCCCAAACGTTGCCACTTTCGCGACGCTGTACGGTTGTTGTCATTTGGTTTATGATTGCTTAATTGAATTTTCAAGGTTCGTTGTGGGGATGCCCCACACTTATATTAGTAACACCATTCTCTAAAGTTTGCCAAGGGATTACTGCTGATAAGTTAAATGTTTTACAAACATTTACAAACCTTGATTTTTAGTAAAGATTTATGGTTATTTATCAAGTAATTTTACAGAAAGAACACGGCTTAAGTACAGCGAACAGAAGTGCTGAATCTATTGTATGTAAGGTGGTTCAGCAGTTCGAGCCAATTATTTGGGTTCAGGTCGAGATTCTTTCTATTTAAATATCTCTTAATTAGGTATTGAAGAGATTTTTTTTAATATTTATTCACATATAACCTGTGGATTCTTAGATCGTAATTTTTTAGCGGTAAAATAGTGAAAACCTGGTGTCTCGTGCGATCGGGCTGCATTCTCAATAATCTCCAATCCACCGGGTTTATTGACGAAAGAAGAAACCCGGTTTCTGAGGCGCTTGGCAATAGAAATCAACCGGGTTTCCGAGGATGAGTCCGTAACTTCTGAGTAAAAATTAGCCTTTAGCCTGGGGGCCACTTCATCTGCCGTCCGCCGAGAATGTGAAGGTGGAGGTGGTCTACAGTTTGGCCGCCGTCGCTGCCGCTATTAATGACGACGCGATAGCCGTTGCTAAGTCCGAGTTGTTCTGCTACCCGTTTGACAGTCAGCAGCAAGTGTCCCATGAGAGCATGATCTTGCGACTCGGCATCCGCTAATTTGGCAATAGGCTGTTTGGGAATGACGAGGATGTGGACGGGTGCTTGCGGATGGATATCTCTGAACGCCAGGGCCAAGTCGTCTTCATAAACGATGTCTGCCGGAATCTCTTTACGGATGATTTTACTGAAAAGCGTTTCTTGAGTTGTCATGGGTGTTAACGAAGTTCGGCAACGGATTTTGTAACGGATGTAACGGATGTAACGGATGTCGGGAAGAGGGAAGACCCAGCAGGAGAGAGGGAAGAGGAGAAAAAGAAGAGACAAGGAAAAGTTTTTCTTGCCTCTCCCGATATTCATTAGTCATTCTTAATCATAATAGATGATGAATCAAGGACAGGCAAATTAAGGATTAAGAAAAATGCTTGCTAGGGTGTGGAGTGCATCGATCGTTGGAATTGACGCGGTAAAAGTGGGTGTTGAGGCTGATGTGTCAGGCGGGCTACCGAAAATTGTGGTTGTGGGATTGCCCGATTCTGCGGTGCAAGAAGCTAAAGAAAGGGTTAAGGCTACCCTAAAAAATTCGGGATATGGTTTTCCTATGCGGAGTATTGTGATTAATTTAACTCCGGCGGATTTGCGGAAGGAAGGGCCGAGTTTTGATTTGCCGATCGCCATTGGCATCTTAGCAGCATCCGAACAAGTCAGCGCTGAACTTTTGGGAGATCATTTGTTTTTAGGGGAACTCTCTTTAGATGGGAGTTTGCGGGCTGTGGCTGGGGTTTTGCCGATCGCCGCTGCTGCACGAGAAATGGGTATTTCGGGATTGATTGTACCGGCTGCTAATGCAGCCGAAGCGGCTTTGGTACACGGAATATCTGTTTATGGTTTTGAAAATATTTTTGCAGTTACTGATTTTTTAAACAATCCTAATGTGTATTCGCCGGTAGAAGTAAACGGTCGAGAACAGTTAGCAAAAACGCGGTTTCCCGGTTTAGATTTAAAGGATGTCAAGGGACAAATTCACGCCCGCCGCGCTTTGGAAATAGCGGCCGCTGGTGGACACAATTTAATTTTTGTCGGGCCGCCTGGAAGCGGTAAAACTATGTTAGCGAGGCGTTTGCCGGGTATTTTGCCGCCGCTGACTTTTGAAGAAGCTTTGGATGTAACTCAAATTCATTCGGTGGCAGGGTTGTTGAAGGATCGGGGCAGCTTGGTGGGCGATCGACCTTTTCGCAGTCCTCACCATTCAGCATCTGGCCCTTCTTTGGTAGGTGGTGGCAGTTTTCCCCGTCCGGGTGAAATTTCTTTAGCACATCGCGGCATTCTTTTTCTGGATGAATTAACTGAGTTTAAAAGAGATGTTTTGGAGTTTTTGCGACAACCGCTGGAAGATGGTTATGTGACGATTTCTCGCACTAGACAATCAGTGATGTTTCCGGCTCAATTCACTTTAGTTGCTAGTACGAATCCTTGCGCTTGCGGTTATTACGGCGATTCTATCCAACAGTGTACTTGTTCGCCGCAAAAGAGGGAGCAATATTGGGCAAAACTTTCGGGGCCTTTGATGGATCGGATCGATTTGCAAGTGGCAGTTAATCGTTTGAAACCCGAGGAAATTACCCGACAGCCGACTGGCGAGGAGTCGGAACCGGTGCGGGTGAGGGTGCAGCGGGCGCGAGAGATCGCTACTCGCCGTTTTCAGTCGGAATCTAGTTTGCGCTGTAATGCGGAGATGCAAAGCAGTCACATTAACAAATGGTGTCAGTTGGATGATGCTTCTCGGAATTTATTGGAGATGGCGATTCGGAAGTTGGGGCTTTCGGCGAGGGCTAGCGATCGCATTTTGAAGGTTGCTAGAACTATTGCTGATTTGTCGGGGGATGAAAGCTTGAAAACGAATCATGTGGCGGAGGCGGTGCAGTATCGGACGATCGATCGGATGCAGTAAGTCAGCAACGTCTCCAAAGACACAATACCCCGATCGCCGAATTCTTAAAGAAGTTGGGTCTTTAACAGTTGATTCGGGGATTTAAATCACTTCTAAACATACGAAGTCCCAGCAGAGGGGGACTAAGGAATTAAGGGGGTATTTAAGCTGGATTGATGTTGTCCAATTATTTAATTGAGCCACTGAAACGCCCCGATTTTCCCATGTTTATTGTCTGATTTTGTGCTGCATGGTGCCAGGATCACTGGTGACAGTTGTGTAACTTCTGTTAGTGTTAGAGTGGGGGAGGCGACAGCAAACCAAGGCAGCAGTTAAAGTGGCGATCGAGGAAGCTTTAGATAGATTTCCCGAAAGCTACTCAACTGAAGTGTATCAGCCCCAATATCAAGAGGTTTATCAGCACGTCTACGAATCTTATTCTGAGGCAGGACGCAGTATTTATACCACCGCAGCTTGAAGCTGGTGTCAATGCCACCCACCCACAGCTTTTGTCAAAAACCCCTGATAATTTCATCTAAAATTCATCAAGTTTTTACCCACTTTTTGTCATTTTTACTGTAATTTATGATACCGATCGCCCAAGTTGCCCGAATCTCCACAACGGCCGAATTTTTAATATTTAATTTTTCGCTCTCGCTCTCCCTCCCTCTCCCTCGTTCTTCCTCCCTCTTCCTCTTTCCCTCGCCCCCTCTCCCTGTTTCCCCCTAAAATTTGAAATTTTTGAGTGACAAATCATGGCACGATCGCAGCGCGTTTTGATACCATGCAATCAAGCGCAAGACAATCAGGGAATGCACTGGAGGTGTGTAAATGGAGCTTTTGGCAGAACAAAAACGGTGCTTGGATTGCTTGGTAAGCTCGATCGAGCAATTGGGAGGTCGAGTAGACATTCCAAAGCTGGAGCAGATAGCTGAGCTAATCATTCAAACGATGAGAGGGCCTTGGCGCTACTTTCACACGTCGGAACACATTTTTGAGGTCGGAGGGTCAGTCGATCCGATCGAGGTGCTGGCTGCGCTGTTTCACGACCTCGTGTACGTGCAAGTCGATCAGGGCGTTAGTTTCAATATTAGTAGCGCCCTTTGTCCATTTGTCAAAGAAGTGCGATCGCAGTTAGTTATTAGAGATGAAACCGAACTGCCCGACGATGCCATGTATCACCTAGTGGCCTCAGTCTTTGGGTTTATTCCCGGCAAGGCTCTCTCTCCGTTTGGCGGCCAAAACGAATTTTTGAGTGCCGTTATTGCGGGCAAATCTTTGGAGCCTTTTTTGCCAGCTAGTACGATCGCTGAGATAACAGCTTGCATCGAAGCTACTATTCCTTTTCGTCCCGTTTCGCCCAGCGGTTTGAGCGCGATCGAACTTTTGTACCAGCGTTTGGTAAGTATAAAGCGCGATTTTAACTTCGGATGGAGCGATGCCCAAACCGTAGAAATTGTCAAGCGTTCTGTCAGGTTAGCAAATAGAGATGTCGAGAATTTTGCATCTCCAAATTCCTCTAATTTCTTAGACAATACCTGGAATTTGATGCCAGAAACTAACCACGAATTGAGCAATGTTAATTCCTATACTGTTGCCGGATATCGCAGGTCTCTGCAAAAAATGGAAGGATTTTTGAACTTCCTCAAACCCGAACTGGTTTTCCAGCAGTTTATGCAAGAGCCGGACGATGAAACCTACGCTAACCTGATTGCCCGAACTCGCAAAAATATCGAAGTTGCTAAACTTTATCTGGGTATCAAGCTAATTACCATCGCCATTTTAGAAGCTCTTTCCTACCGATTGGGGCGCGATATTCCGCTTTCTACTATGATGGGAGAATTGCGCGCACCCGGATTTAAGACCTCGGTTTTGGAGGATTACTTGCCCAACAAGCAGATCGCCTACCCATTAGACACTCAGTTGGAAAAAGAGGTTTTAAATTTGTTAGCAATAGGAAGAAATCAAGAATCTCCCTATGATATTAAAAACTCTCCCGTAGCTACGTTTATTATCAAATCTATCGGCTTTGCTGAAACTGAAAACTTTTTGAAGAAAGCTCAAGAGTTTTTTGCCGGTCATATTTCCTCGGAAGAGTTTCTGTCTTATTGTTCTCCCGATGTCATCGAGACCATCTCCTCCGGGGTGATGAAACTCTTTGACAGCAGGAAGACGGCTTTAGGGAAAGTTAAATTAGTTCACCAAACAGTTTCTTAGGATAGGTTGGCACAATCTTAAAACGTTTTCCATCGCAGACACCAGGTTTCTTGAGTTGAGCCACAATGTCCGGTTAGTCTGAGATTGTTGCACCATTCTCGCTTAACAGGCCCGAAAGCTTGTTCCTAAAAGGCTAATTGAGAATGGTGCCAGATATCAGCTTTCAAGGACTTTAGCTATGAGTCAGGGGTTTGAACCCCTGGCGGACTAATTCGACATCCAACTTCTATTGCGGTGAACCAGTCGCACCCTCTGCGCCGGATTTGTTCTCAGGTACAGCCGTATCTGTAGGATTAGAATCGCTCCGGCTTTCGGTATTAGTTTCGCCGCTGGTACCTGCTCCTGGAGCGCCCTCACCCTGAGTTGGGGGTGGAGTAGCTGAACTCTCAGGTGCTGGAGTTGGCGGAGTCGAAGCTGGCTCATTCTGCGGAGTCGGAACCGTAGTATTGGTATTATTTGACGGCGAAGATGGAGACGGCGCTGCTTCCTGAGCGGGTGCATCTTGCTGCTGTGAATTTGGAATTGTAATATTGATATTGGGAGACGGATTTGCTTGAGGAGCCGGAGTTGCCTGTTGAGCTGGACTTGGTTGAGGATCAGGCGTAGCGTTTTGAGCTGGACTTGGTTGAACCGGAACAACCTTTTCAATGATCGTTTTTTCTCTCTCTATAGTCCGAGTCGGAGCAGGTGTTGCTGAAGGTTGATTCGCTTTCGGTACAACAATCACAGGAGCAGAAGCAGGAGTAGGAGCCTCCTCACCCCGATTGAAGTAATATACAGTGCCCAGAACTAAGCCTACCAAAGAAGTAAGAAGAATCCCTAACAGTAACCCGCGACCAGCATTCTCATTATCGCGGACTTCTTGGACTCCAAGTTGGCGGTGGTTTTCCGCCATTTGACCCTGTACATAACCTTGGTGATGAGCTGCTTCTTTAGAAGCCTTCCCCGTTGTACCCGGAACACTTGTAGTGGTTCGCGTTGTACTGACGTGACCGTTACTTGCATCTGTGTGAACTTCTTGATGAATTTCACGGCTAGAACTATTTTCTTCGTTAGGTTTCATAATTATCTTCGCCACAACTATTCAAAAAATATTTGTCTGTAGGAGATGCTCTGGTTGGAAAACTTGAGCTAAGCTGTTCAGTATTGTCAAGATTCAGGCAAGATTCATGTGTAAGCATTTGGCGTTTTGGTCATACCCAGTTTAAGTGCTTAACAGCTTTCTGCTTAGGGAGTTTAGAGAACTTTTGGCTTTTCCTTCATCTGTATCGAATCTAACTCGTTAAGGTATTAACCAGGCTCTACCCTCAGAGTGATTCCCCAACTCCTCAAAGGAATAGGATGAGCCCGACTTCAACAAAGAATACCCGCTAAATGAGTTATTTATAATGTTTGCTGTGCAAGCATATAGCAATCCTTTGCAGGAGTCGTAAAAAAAATTACGACTGCTGCAAGGATTGCTATATTTATAAAGCCGGTTTGTGCTTGAAATGTGTTTAAGTCCGATTAGATAGCCACAATTAAGTTTTTAGTAATAAAGCCAAGTTTTTTCTCATCCATCAACAGAGGATAGTCGTACTCACTACAAACAAGCTTTATTACAGGAAATTAACCGGACATCAGCATTACTGACAATTGAGTTTTTTTTACTCGGTTCTTTCAATGATGATGGTAAGGTGAGCGACTAATGCACCTATCGCTCCTATTGCTGCAATGACTGGAAACAACGCCGCACCGATGACTCCGCCGACTACTCCCACAGTCAGAGGAACTTCTACCAAGATCCGTCCCTCTTCATTTTTGATAATGATGCGGCGGATATGGCCTTCGTGCATCAGTTCTTTAACTTTAGCAACCAAATCGTCGCCGTTAATCTTCAACTCCTCGACGCTAACTTTTTCCTGAGTATAAGTAGGGGTTTCTAAAGGAGTCGTTTCAAAATTAACCTCACTCATTTTGTCGGCAGAAACTTTTTCAGATACAGGTATTGATTCGAGTTCTCTTGTCCCGACTGGTTCTTGTAGGCGTTCTGTAGGTGTGTCCATTTTTTGTTCTCCTTTTAGGTAAAAGTATTTTTGTATAGAATTATATTGAAATATAACACGCAACTTTTTTTGAATCAATCATTCTTTTGGGTGATCTTGCTGCTGCTGTCGTGATTTTCTGAAGGTATGATGATGAAAATTCCCTCACTCTCTCGCTTTTGGGCTTATCCCATCTGTCCCTTTCTCCTTGTGCCGTTTAGTTAACTGTCTGCTTCTAACCCTCGCACCGCCTAATCCTTGAAAAACTTCAAATCCAGACAACGAAAGGATGAGAGCGACTTTCACACTCTCAGAGACTCAGGCTCAACAGGTGTACAGGTTGAAATACTGACATTGTACTGAAAGTACGATCGTCCCGCCGTGTATACAATTACCACCTCTCGTTCGGGAAACCGCACATGGAAACCGTTGCTTACTTTCCTCAAATGTTATTTCAATTTAGATCAGTGCGATCGCCAAATCAAACCCGACCCCCGGAGGTTCCTCAAATCAACATCTTAGAGTTTCTAATGAGAATTGCCTAAAATCAAGGGGGAGGAGAAATAATAATGATCGAAATATTATCATAACCAAACCAATTTCCTCAAAGTGAAGTTGAAGTTGGGGAAAAGTCGGGTAAAGTAGAATTATTTCTTTCTGCTTCCTCTTGATTCTCCGTATCGGATTTGCCAGCGAGAGAATTTAAATATCAAGTTGGCAGCCAGATGGTACTTTTATGCAAATTTTTAAGGCACATTAAGCGGATGTGTGGAATGTGAGTTTTAGTTGCGATCGCACAACTTTAGCATCTGTCGGGAAAAATTTCGTTGGTGAAGCTTTGGAGTGTCGATGCGGCTAAAGTATAAGCTGCCGAACTTGACAAATTGCTCGCCATCGGCTGTCCCTGGCTGGAAGACTACCTACAATACAATATTCGGGTTGAGTGCGATCGGCATTTGTGCGAAAAAACTGACAATTGAGATTTATTGGCAATTGCCGGAAACCTGTTTTGCCTGAATTTTAAAATTGGGCGATCGGCTGCAGATTTGTCGCTATTCTTGTCTTATTGTAATATAATTTTACGCAAGGGGCAATACGAAATGTACTGCCACAGGTCGCAGATGTCTATCCATCTGAACCAAATTAATGTCATCAAACATTAAAAATAGTTATGACTGTTATATTCGGATTAGTAAAATCTTGGATATATAAAATTCAATACATAGTCAGATTTCAAAGGGGTGTCTGCTGTTAAATCAATCTCACCTGCAATATCGTTTCGGGGGACACCAGCACGATTTAAGGCAAAAAATAATCCTGCTGAATTAACTGATTTGAGGGAGCAGAGGAAAGTTGATGACTAAGCTATAAAAAGAGTTGAAAAGGCTTTCTAAATAGTAGGCAAGACTCCAGCAGCCAACCGCAACTGCCAATTACCAAAGGAGGGAGCAGTGTATGAAACTGACGGGTTGAGTCCCCTAAAATCGCCGCTTGGTTTGCGATCGACTCTACAGGAATTAACCCTGTACGACTTTCTCCTAGAATCTGAGTGTCTGGGGGACGAAGTTGCTAAAATTTTTCAAGCAAACCCTTTAGTTCCGGGCATCATCATCACTCAGCAAGGAAAGTTTATAGGGATGATTTCGCGGCGGCGTTATTTTGAACATATGAGCCGCCCCTACAGCTTGGAGTTATTTTCTCAACAGCCTTTGTTCATACTCTACCGCTTTACTAAAACTGATATGTTGGTTCTCGATCGCGAAACCTCAATTATGACGGCAGTGCGGCAGTCTTTGGAGCGATCGCCCGAACTAATCCACGAACCAATTGTAGTACAAGTAGAGCCGGAAATTTACAAACTTTTAGACGTACACCAACTACTGCTTTCTCAGTTGCAAATTCACGAGTTATCAACCGTGGCGATGCGCGAGTCGCAAGCGCAATTGAGACATCAAGCCCAACAGCTCGAACTTGCCCTGCTGGAACTTCAGCGCACTCAAACTCAACTAATTCAAACGGAGAAAATGTCTTCTTTGGGGCAGTTAGTAGCAGGAGTAGCTCACGAAATCAACAATCCGATCGGCTTTATCTACAGCAATTTGCACCACGCTAAAGAGTACACGCAAGGTTTAATGCGGATGCTCGACATCTACCAAAAGCACTGTCCCGAACCCATCGCAGCAATTGAAGCGGAAGCAGAAAAAATCGAACTCGATTATGTGCTAGAAGACTTGCCGAAAGTCTTAAATTCTATGCAGCAAGGTGCAGAAAGAGTGCGCGACATCGTTTTGTCGCTGCGGAATTTTTGCAGATTAGACGAAGCTGAAATGAAGCAGGTCAACATTCACGACGGTATCAACAACACGATTATGCTGTTGCAAAGCCAGCTTAAAGGGAAACCGGGGCACGAGGCGATCGAAATTCACAAAGAATACAGCGACTTGCCGCTGGTGCAGTGCTATCCCGGACAGCTCAATCAGGTATTTATGAATATTTTACTTAATGCAATTTACGCTCTTGTTGAGTCTAATAAACACGAAAATGTCGATAATAAAAGCGCGAAAAAGTCGCAATCATGCGAGCAAAATCAGTCTTGTACAAAGACTAAATCATCAGTTTATAAGTCTACCTGCCTGATTCCTACGATTCGTATTCGCACCGAGTTAATTGATAAAAAAAAGGTAATAATTAAAATTTCTGACAACGGCCCGGGGATGACAGAAGATGTTCGGAAGCGGTTGTTTGACCCTTTCTTTTCTACTAAGCCGGTCGGTCAAGGAACGGGTTTGGGACTGTCGATTAGCTATGAAATTGTTGTGAACCAACACGGCGGCGCATTGAAGTGTTTTTCGGAACTGGGAAAAGGAGCAGAATTTGCGATCGAAATTCCACTTCAACAGTCTTCCCTAGCACAGATTTTGCCTCCCTTTGCGTGATATAGCAGAAGAAAGTTCGGCAACGGATTATGTAACGGATGTAACGGATGTAAAGGATAGAAGGAAGTTCGGCAACGGATTATGTAACGGATGTAACGGATGTAACGGATGTAAAGGATAGAAGGAAGAAGGAAGAAGGCAGAAGCAATAAAAGTTAGGGATTCGGCCGTTGAAACCGCTTCTTGTCAAACTTTCGTTCCTCTCGCTTGAGACTAAAGAATAAAGCCCATTGCTATCGTGAACCTTTGCAAACCCACTTCCACAAAGGATGACTCGGCCCCTGTTGGCGAATGCGGCGCACTTGTTGTTCCAAACCCTGTTTTTCCCGGTGGGGCAATCCTCGCATCATATTGCGACTTTGCCAAGTTAGCACTCCTAAAGTCATCCCCAAGCACAAACCCAAACCGAGAGTGGGCCAGCGATGAAAAGATAAACCGTAGCGCACCGCCGCCCAAGTGAAGTGTTCTAACCACAAAGCTATTTCGCGGCGCAAACCCCAAATGCTCAAAGAACCGACGCTAATCCACAGCAATATCACAGTTAACCAGCGGCCGTAAACTGTTAGTTTGTGAAGCCTTTGGACTTCAATTTGAAAAGTTTGGTCAGTAGTCATTTGTTATTTGTCATTTGTCATTTATCATTGGTTATTGATTATTGAGGATTTATTATTAGTCAGTCAACAGTTAACCGTCAACAGTTAACCGTCAACAGTTAACCGTCAACAGTCAATTAAACTTCCTCTGACTGGTTGATTCCTTCTGCGGGGACGGGGATGGAGTGACCGGTGCGACTGCGCCACCAAGCTAGCAGCGTACTGGCAACGAAAATACTGGAATACGAACCAGCAATAAAACCGACAATCAAAGCTAAAGCAAAGTATTTGAGGGTTTCGCCACCAAACAAAAAGATTGAAAACAATGTCAGCAGCGTGGTAAACGTTGTGTTAATTGACCTTCCCAGCGTCTGCATGACAGCATCATCGACAATTTGATCGATCGACTGTCCCGGATTTAGCTTGATTACTTCGCGCACGCGATCGTAAATTACCACTGTATCGTTAACAGAAAAACCGATAAGTGTCAAGAGCGCGACCACAAATAAACTGTCAACTTCCACTCCTTGAACTAAACCCAAAAACGAGAAAACACCAAGCGTGACCAACACGTCGTGAAACACAGCCACAAAAGCAAAAAAGGCATAATCCAACTGAAATCGGAATGTCAGATAAGCAGTAATTCCCGCAAAAGAAATCAACAAAGCCAGCAAACCCGAAGTAAACAACTGTTTGCCGAGGGTAGGCCCAACCGTATCAATTTGAGTAGATTGAGGAGAAAAAGCGCCTATCTTTTCGCTCAAAGCTGTTTGCAAATTAGTCCGCTGTTCGACATCCAAAGTTTTTGTTCGCAGCGACAAACCTCGCTGTTCTTGACCGATAACTTGAATGCTGCTGCCGCCTAAACCTTGGGCGTCGAGGACTTCACGGACAGCAGCAAGATTGATGGGTTTACAATTTTCCGGTTTCGTGCAGTCAAGTTCAAATTGCAGGCGAGTGCCGCCGATAAAGTCCAAACTCGGCCGCAGCGGTGCGCGGATGTCTGGACGAGTCCAAGAAATCGCCATCGACACTATACCTGCGAGGATTATAGCGGCGGAAATACTCCACCAGAGCGATCGATATTTGATTACACTGAATTTCATAATTTGAAGGAATAGGGAAGTTCGGCAACGGATTGTGTAACGGATGTAAGAAGGAAGGAAGAAGTTAACAGTCAACAGTCAACTGTTAACAGTCAACAGTCAACTGTTAACTGTTAACTATTAGCAGTTTTAGACAAATCGGGACAGAACCACTGAGGTTTCCGCAGGGCCGGAAAGCCCAACACTACCAAAAGTAGAGTGCGGCTGCAAGTAATAGCAGTAAACATACTCACTACTACGCCCAATGCCAGAGTTACAGCAAACCCTTTAACTAAACCAGCGCCCAACCAGAACAAAGCAGCACAAGCAATAACTGTTGTGACGTTGCCGTCTAAAATGCTGGAAAAAGCGCGGTAAAAACCCGATTCTACCGATCGATAAAGCGATTTCCCCGCCCGTAATTCTTCCCGCGTGCGCTCAAAAATCAGCACGTTAGCATCCACAGCCATCCCGATGCTGAGCACAAAACCAGCAATTCCCGGCAGCGTTAATGTCACTCCCAAAAGCACGAAAGCTGCCCAAGTTAACAGAGCATAAATTAACAGCGCAATATTGGCAATTACGCCGGGGAGCCGATAGTAGACAACCATGAAAATCAAGACTAAAACTAAGCCGCCTATACCTGCGTTAATACTGCTTTGAATGCTGTCTTTACCCAAGCTAGCGCCGATCGTGCGGTTTTCTACAATTTCGACCGGCACAGGCAAAGCGCCGCCCCGCAATTGCACTGCTAAATCGTTGGCTTCTTGCGTTGTAAAGTTGCCTTGAATTACGGCACTCCCACCAGTAATTCCTGCTTGGGCAAATTCAACGCCGACGACTGGAGAACTGATCATTCTTTCGTCTAGGAAAATACCGATACTGCGTCCAGTGCCTGCTAAATTTTTAGTGAGTTGGGCAAATAGTTCGCCTCCTTTGGTATCGAAAACAAGAGCAACGTTCCAGTTGTTCCCAGAGGCCAAGGGTTGAGGTTGAGCGTCTTTGAGGTTTTCGCCGCCGAGGCCGCTGCTTTTGAAGAGTTTGGCGATCGCCTCATTGCTTCTTGTCAAAGCAGCCTGATTTTCTTTAATAGCGGCCTCATTATTGCTAGTTCTCAATTCTTCTTGTTTGACCAGCAATTCCTGCTGCAACTGCCTCTCAATGGCTAATTGTGCTTCGGTTCCAGGCAGTTGTTCCAGAAATTCTAGCTTTGCCGTGCCGCCCAAAACTCGTTCTGCTTGCTGCGGGTCATTTACTCCGGGCAACTGCACGAGAATCTGGTCTTCTCCTACTGTTTGGACTAATGCTTCGGAAACACCCAAACCGTTGACGCGGTTTTCGACAATCCGCCGCACTGCTTCTAACATTCCCGGGTCAATTTTGGGAATTGTGGGCGTAGTTTTTACTTGAATTGTGAGTTGCGACCCTCCTTGCAAGTCTAATCCCAGCCGCGTCGGAATTGTTACTATTACAGTAATGGCGGCGATGATTAGAACAAAAATTAGGGCTAATAGCGAACGTTGTTTTTGCATATTTAATTATTAGTCATTGGTCAGTTGGCAGTTGTCAGTTGACAGTTGGCAGTTGGCAGATTTTAGTCATCAGTCATCAGTCATCAGTCAACAGTCATCAGTCAACAGTCAACAGTCAACCAATGACTACTGACTAATCACTATTTATACTCGCAAAGCTACCATTTTTTGGACTGCTTCGACAATTTGATTGGGTTGGACAATTGTCAGTCTTTCCAAATTGCCGTTGTAAGGTGTGGGAATATCTTGTGAAGACAGGCGCAAAACCGGTGCGTCGAGTTCGTCAAAAAATCGATCGCTAATCGAAGCAATGAGTTCGGCACCAATGCCTCCTGTTTTCATGCACTCCTCTACAATAATTACTTTGTGAGTTTTGCGAATGGATGCGCCGATGGTCTCCATGTCCAGGGGTTTGAGAGAAATTAGGTCGATTACTTCTGGATCGTAACCTTCTTTTACCAGGGCTGGCACGGCTTGCAAGACGTGGTGCCGCATCCTGGAATAAGTCAGGATGGTGACATCTTTGCCCGATCGCACAATTTCTGCTTTGTCCAGCGGCACTAAATATTCTGTTTCTGGCAAATTTTCTTTGAGGTTGTAAAGAAGGACGTGCTCGAAAAACAGAACGGGGTTATCGTCGCGGATGGCTGATTTTAAGAGTCCTTTGGCGTTGTAGGGAGTCGAACAAGCGACTATTTTCAAACCCGGTACTGCTTGGAAATATGCTTCTAGGCGTTGGGAGTGTTCGGCGCCGAGTTGTCGGCCCACGCCGCCAGGCCCACGAATTACCATTGGCATTTTGAAGTTGCCACCGGATGTGTAGCGCAGCATTCCGGCGTTGTTGGAAATTTGGTTGAAGGCCAGCAGCAAAAAGCCCATGTTCATGCCTTCGATGACCGGTCGCAATCCCGTCATTGCTGCGCCTACTGCCATGCCTGTAAAGCTATTTTCGGCGATCGGGGTGTCGAGCACTCTAAGTTCGCCGTATTTGTTGTAGAGGTCTTTGGTGACTTTATAGGAACCGCCGTATTGACCTACGTCTTCGCCGAGTACGAATACGGCGGAGTCGCGGGCCATTTCTTCGTCTAACGCCTCGCGGAGGGCGTTGAACAATAAGGTTTCTGCCATAGGAGGTGAAGCAATGATTGCAGGAGGGTCAGATTAGAATCTTAACCTTTCGGGGGTGTCGATCTAGGAGTCGATCGCAAATTTGACCGTTAAAATCTGAGACTTGGCCAATCTTTATCATAACATTTGTATTATGTCAACGAATATTTAAGTTAAAATAATACTAACTTGCCTGCCCACAGCAGAGGAATATTATGCTCCAGACAAAAACTCAACTCACTTTGGAAGAGTTTCTCACTCTTCCCGAAGGAGAAGGCGATATTACCTACGAACTTATTGACGAGCAAGCAGTACCGAAGATGTCACCTAAAAAATTTCATTCTCGCCTCACCCGAAGCCTAATAAAAATCCTCGAACAGTGGGGTGAGGAACGGGGAGAAATTGGTGTAGAATGGGCGGTAAGATTAACCAGACTGGGGCGAGACTGGGTGCCAGTACCAGACCTTTTATATGTTTCTTACGAACGCTTATCTCCTGACTGGAATCAAGATGAAGCCTGTCCTGTAGCCCCAGAATTAGTCATAGAAATTATTTCACCCGAACAAACTTTCGGTCAGTTAGCTGCTAAAGCGAGAGATTATTTAGATGCTAAGGTATTGCGGGTTTGGGTAGTAGATAGCAAGGCGAGAAGCATTACAGTTTTTTACCCCGATGCAGCACCGCAGACTTATATGGGAGATACGCTATTAATAGATACACTTTTTGATGGATTAGAATTTACGGCTTCACAGCTATTTCAGATGGCAAAAATACCATAAACTTTTTTGGGAGGAGTGTGTGGTAGTTCACAAGCTATTCCATTCTTCAAGAGTAATTTGCCTTTCTATAATCTCCTCGGTCTCTCGAATCATCATCCGTAGCTGAGGGACAGAATACTCATCATTAGAGGGAATCGTTAATCGATACTCCTGATAAATCATAAACTGGTGCTTAAGCTGTTGTGCATTTAAAACGCATATTGGTATAATATAACATAATAATATTCAGAAAAAGTGAATGCCTGCT
>NZ_JAUBRA010000051.1:0-51474 GCF_036701555.1 Microcoleus sp. Pol10D4 | reverse complement strand
GACTGAAGTCCCCCGCTCCGCTTCCCTCTCAGGGCTAAAGCCGCTGAGTTTCCCGCATCCCGTATTGATTTTTATGATTAATCATCTACTCCTTCAATCGGCGCAAAACCCTGCCGCTGAATATTTTCGGTTATGGTGCGGGGTTCGAGGAATTGTAGCAAATAATCCGGGCCACCTGCTTTAGAACCAACTCCCGAAAGTTTGAATCCTCCGAAGGGTTGCCGCGATACCACAGCCCCGGTAATTCCGCGATTGATGTACAGGTTTCCAACTTCAAAATCGGATGCGGCTCGATCGATATGCGAAGGTGTGCGAGAATACAATCCGCCAGTTAAAGCAAAATTCGTGCCGTTAGCAATAGCAATCGCTTCGCTGAAATTCTTTGCCCGAATCACCGACAAAACCGGGCCGAAAATTTCTTCTTGGGCGATAGTTGCTGTGGGCGATACTTCGGTAACAATGACTGGGCCGACAAAATAGCCGGTTTCCGGTGCCGACATTTCTAAAGCTATTTTAGCTTCGGCGCGGCCTGTTTCGATGTATTCGCGGATGCGCGAATGGGCATTTGCATCGATCACAGGGCCAACTTGAGTGCCGGGATTTTCTGCGGGGCCGACATTGAGCGATCGCGTCGCTTCTACCAATCTTGCCACAAAATTATCGTACACCGATTCGACCACAATTACTCGCGAACAAGCGGAACATTTTTGGCCACTGTATCCAAATGCCGAATAAACTACGCCTGCAACTGCTTGGTCTAAATCCGCACTTTCATCGACAATAATTGCATTCTTGCCGCCCATTTCAGCAATTACTCGTTTCAGGTGTTTTTGCCCAGGCTGCAAAATCGCAGCATCGGCATAAATCCGACAGCCAACTTCCTGAGAACCGGTGAAAGTAATCATGTGAACGTCAGGATGTTTCACCATGTAAGCGCCCACCGTTGAACCTTTGCAAGGCACGTATTGAAATACGCCTTTGGGGATTCCGGATTCTACCAATATTTCAGCTATTTTTGCTGCAATTACTGAGGAAACTTCCGCAGGTTTGAGTAAAGTACAATTTCCAGCAACTAAGGATGCAACTGTCATGCCGACGGGAATTGCGAGGGGAAAATTCCAAGGCGAAATGATTAAAGAAATGCCGCGCGGCTGATAGATGTAGCGGTTGGTTTCTCCGGCTACGTCGTAATTTTTTCCTTGTTCCAACCGTTCCATTTCGTCGGCGTAGTAGCGACAAAAATCTATAGCTTCGGAGACTTCGGCATCGCATTCTCTGACGGGTTTCCCGACTTCAAACACCATCCAAGCTGATAGTTCGTGCCGGCGCTGTTCCATCAATTCTGCGGCTTTGCGGAGGACGCCGGCGCGCTGTCGGACGGGGGTTTTTCGCCAACCAGTGAAGGCTGCTTTTGCTGCTTCAAGGGCTTGTTTGGCCTGTTCTTCGGAAAGCAATCCGATGGTGCCGACTACTTCTGTGGGATTGGAAGGGTTGAGAGAGTTAACTGTTGCTTCAGTATTTTGGTATTCGCCATTGATTAGGGGTAAATAGGTTTTACCTAAGTTGGCGCGCACTGATTTGATGGCTGTTTCTGCTTGTTGCCGCAATTTGGTATTGGCGTAGTCGGTATCGGCAACGTTGGGAAATACTTTGCTGTAAACTAGCTGGTCATTTCCGTTAGCAACGGGCGCGGCTAACAATTGTTCGATCGGCATTTCTTCGGAACTTTGCCGGATGAAAGAACTGTTGGCGGTATTTTCCAGCAAACGGCGGATCAAATAAGCCATTCCCGGCAGCAAATCGCCGTAGGGGCAGTAGACTCGGACGCGATAACCTCGATCGACCAAAAGCTTAGCCAATTTGTCGCCCATGCCATACAGCACTTGCATTTCAAAGCGGCGGCGCGGTATATTGAGAGTCTCGGCAATGGCGATCGCCCTCGCTTGCGATCGGACATTATGACTGCCAATAGCTGCATACAAATATTCGTGATTTTCTAGCAGCAACTGCGTCATCTGCTCGAAATTAGCATCGGTAGCAACTTTGTCATTGTAGACCGGCTGCGGCCAATCTTTCTGCATCGCTTTGATAGTTTCCTGATCCCAGTAAGCGCCTTTTACCAGCCGCACTGTTACCGGACTTCCGCGTTTTTTTGCCCAGGAAATCAGGTTTCGCAAATCTTGGGCACTGTCGCGCAAATATGCTTGCAATGTAATTCCGATATCCGTGCGACTGCGAAACTCTTCCTCTAGCAATAAGTCTTTGAGAATGGTCAGAGTTAAACTTTTGTAAGCATACTGTTCCATATCAAAATGAACAGCAGCGCCCAACTCCTTGGCGCGGCGTAGTAACAGGCGAATTCTCTCGCTTACTTTCTCCTCGCTACCTTTAGCATCCAACGGGTCAAACTGAGAATAAAAAGCCGTTAACTTTACCGATACTTGCACTCGCGGCAAAGTTTCATCATCAGCTTTGTCAATTGCATCTACCTGCGGCCAATTCTTCGCTGCCTTAGCCAGTTCCTCCATCAATTCCAAATAGCGGTTAAGATAAATTTGCGCCTCAGTTTCAGTAATGACAGCTTCCCCCAAAAGGTCAACTGTAAAACCCATTTTATCTTTGCGAAGTCGCTCTAAAGTTTTAACTACCTGCTTGATATTTTCGCCAGAAATATACTTGTGCGCCAAAGTTTCCACCGCAGGCGCAACCGTCGTCGCAGCCAATTGTCCAGGAATCGAATCAGCGTTAGTAAAATTGAGCAATTTTTTCAAAGCTTCGGGCAATTCTACCTCTTGGGCCGTCAGGTATTCTTGCAGGTGGCGGGCAATTTCCGGCTTGCTGCGGAGGGCCGGCAAACAGTCAATAAATCGAAACAATTGCACCCGCAGTCCGGGGCTAGCCATCGCCCAATCCATGAGTTTGTCGTCCCAGCGCATTTGGTCTTGGAGTTGACCGAAAAAAGAGCGCTTTTTGTCTTGAGTTGCCTTCAGGATTTCTTTGGCAATTTCTTGAGTTTTTGCTTCGTAGATGTTGGGAGATATTTGTGCAACCATTGGTAATTAGTAATGTGTAATTTTTTATTGGCAACCAGGGCGGGTTTATGTATTGTGTAACTACCCCCTGATACAATTATAGTTGCTATTTAACTTCAATTTTCACTTGGTAGTTTGCTTGGCGATCGCCTGAAATTTCAATAGTATAATCGCCGCTACTGGTTAGTTGACCTTGCCACTGGCCTGTGCTGTCAGCAGTACCTAAATTTTCACCGTTAGGAGCAATAATTGCTGCGCTAACTTGACCTTCTTGAACATTTATTGTCATGCTTTGGCCGCTATTGCACTCCAGTAAGTAGCGCCTCGATATGTTGGCTCGCAAACTATTGCTCAGAGTAGTTCCCGTAGCACCCGCTTGAAAATAAACTCGCTCGGTTACAGGGGTTTCAACTGCAGCGGGAGTTGGAGAAGGAGAAGGCAAAGGAGAAGGCAACGGCGAAGCAAGTTGCGGAACGCCAGACACAGAGGGTATTTGAGTGGGACGGGGCGACGGAGAGATTGTGGGGGGGAGTCCATTTCCAGGTGCTGGGGGAAGTCCGGGCCGACGGTTGGCGGGCGCTGTTGCGACAGGGGGAGGGCTTTCGGGAAGGGGTACGTCAGCGGGTAGTTTGATTTGAAGGTTCACTCTTTCCTGATACATTCTCCACGCTAGCAAACTGCCGAGACTGAGGACGGAACCGACTAACATTCCGCTGAGAAAAACTGCTAAGATTTGCCAGGAGCGAGCTGGTTTGGGATCGGGGTTGACATTCGGAATTGTTGGAGGCGGATAACTTGCAAGTTGAGTTGTTTCCGGCGCGATATCGGCTGCAATTGGAATTGTTTCGGCTTCGTCGATTGGCGCTGAAATATCTTCGGGCGCGGCAATTTCTGCGGGAGTTTCTACTGATGCTGAAGGTGCATCGGCACTGGCAATTTCACTGCGATCGAGCTCATCGCTAGCAGTGGAAATTGTTTCGGGTTGCTGAGTCAAAATTTGTTTTTTTTCCTGTTCGTCGCTCATGGGGCTAAAATTATTTTACAAAGACCGCTTTTAGACATTTTACGTTACTGGTGCGATCGCCTGCACAGCATCCATACGGCACGGCTATTGACAAAATGCCGTCCGTGTCTATCTAGAAATCTATCTGCTGGGGCGATCGCAATTTACCAATTTTTTAAATCTCTGTTACTTATTGAGATGGACGATTGACTCTAACCAGCATTCCTCTCAATGTTTCCACATTAGAAATAGCCTCCGAAATACGTGTAGCCATCCTCTGTCTGTCCTGCTGATCGTCTTTGCAGACAATGATACCAGCATGATTAGGTTGTGAAGCGTGCAGCCGAATAAAATCGATTCGATTGAGTGTTAAAACTGCCCGTTCCTTTGTGACAGCAAAAGCCAGAACATCTTCATCAGGAATGCCCAGATTTGCATTACTTGCTTCTTGTACAGTAAGCACATCGTGACCGAGAGCGCGAAGTAATTCAACTACTACCCGAGGGAATTGTTCATCTGCATACAAACCTGCCATGATATTAGTCTATATTGTTCAACTTAATTACTGCTTCAATCTCGTCAGGAAATGCTTCAGCATAAGCCCAGGCATTTTTCAAGTCGCTAGCACTAAGATGCGGATAATCTTCTAAAAGTTGAGCATCAGTTGCACCTAATCGACGAGACTCTACCAATCCCCAAACAGAAATTCTAGTCCCTGCAATCCTGGCATTACCGCCGACTACACCGGGAGTTTTTTCAATTCCCTGCCAGGTGTTGGCTAAACTTTGAGCTAATATCTGTATTGCTTGAGCTTTCTCGGGCGGAGTCAGGGAAAGCAGTTGCGGTTCTAATTCTTTTAGTGTCATAGTTAATCAGGGGTTTGACTGCTGAGAATGTCGTATCTATATTATAGCGATCAAGCTTTTTACTGGTAAAAATAAACCACCAGACAAGAAAATGGTACTTTTGTGGAACAGGCATCTTGCCTGTTCATAAAAATGGTGCAAGATATTATTTGTCGCGATCCTCTCTAATTAAAGCGCTACTATCTAGTATCATCCCCATATTCGCCGGACGAGACTCGCGACGACGGCTGATTTCTGCCAATAGTTCTGTTACAGACTTTTTACCTTTTCCTGAGAGGGGTTTTGTCTCTGTTGACAACTCGGTTTCTAAAATGGCGATCGCAAACGCGCTAATCGAGCAGTTTTGAGCATCGGCTAACTCTTGCAGCCTCGTATACAATTCCTCTGGTATGTTTTCTATTTACAGGGTAGCCATATCTTAAACTCCTAGCATATTTTTCCTAAATATTAGCAGAGGAAGGCGGGTTTAGGAGGTATATTGAGATTTACTGTTGGGTGGGGGCGGGTTTACGAGATTGTTCGTTACAGGCGAGTATTGTTGGTGAAACCGCCCCTACAAATTCCTGATTCACGATTCCCCATTCCCGATTCCCCATTCCCGATTCCCAATTAGTAATTATTAGGCAAAGACTGCCAAAAAGGCCGCTCTTCTGGCTTCCTCACAGTATTCGTCGCCGACTGCACGTTTCCTTTCAATTCTTGATAATACCTATCATCCAGAAAACTAACGCTGACGCCAGCAGGAAGCAGCAGTTGGCGCAATCTTTCCTGAGTGTAATCTACACCCTCAATCATTGGCCCGCGCGGATTTGAAACTAACAACTTGCCGTTAACTGGCACCGAATTGACCATATTCGGCCACCAAGCATAACCGCTGTAGCCAAACATCACCGGAACTTGAATAATTTGGTCGTCTCCGAGTAAAAACTCTCTTTTCAACCTCTCTATAATCGGATTAAGTTTCTGATTTTGCAAATAGAGATTGTGTTGAATTAAAGCACGGTTTTTCAAGGCGGCGCTGACAGTTGTTTCAGTGCTCAAACCACGATTGATCTGCACATCGCCGTAACCTCTTCCCTCCAATTCTTCCAACAGCTTAACTCCGGCTTCGGGACTGGCGATCGCCATTACATATTGTCCGGGAGTTTGAGTGGGAATAAAATTGATAATTTCATCGACTTGGCGAGTCAAAAGCCAAGAAGTATCAATATCCACCGGCGGCCCTTGAATTCTCTGAGCTTGAATAAAATCAAGTACCTCTGGATTAAAACTAGAATTTCCCGAATTACCGTAATAAACTCGACCCATTGGGTGTCCGGGAATCGGCGGTGTCACCTGCAAATTGCCGTATCCGTCAGACCACTGACTTACAGGGTCTAAAGAACGAGGATTGCCAATTTTAACTACTTTCAAATCCCGGTCTTGAGTTGATTTAATAGGCGGGTTTTTCTCTGGCTCACTATTGCTTTTTAGGGCTACATTAAACTGGCGTATCTCCGATTCTTCGGGGAGTTGAACGTATCCGTTTTTCTGGGTATCTTGCATCCAAGTGCGATCGCCCTGGAGAATTTTTACTTTGGCGCCCGTGGGTTCTACTGCTTGTTTTAGTTGGGAGATAAATTCGCTGTTGACCGAGCCTCTGTCGCTGACCTGAACTTCTGTTACTGGTGCTGTATTGGGCGCTATCATCCAAGGACTAACGCCCATTTGGATTGTTGTGGAGGCGATTTCTTGGCCGTTGTTTTGGGCAGTTGCTTTGAGATTTACAGTGCCGTTCCAATTGCGATCGGCAAATTGTTTGGCTTCCACACCTAAAACAATATTCGTGCTAAAAACTAGAGGTTTAGCACCGGATATATCTACAGGTTGCCAGCCCTCGCCAGTTTTCTGAAAAACGCTGATGTGAGGGCTGGCCATGCTGTCAGCCGTGATAAATAACTGAGAGGTTTTGAAGTTTTCAGATAGTGTTAAGTTAACTTGAGAAAGCATTGCTGCACGGCGGGGAACCATAACTTTGGTTTGTTTCCAAGTCGGTATCTTGCCGCGATCGTTATTGCGATCGTTAAATAAAATTAGCGCGCCCTTAGACAAAGACCATTGTTCTTTTCCAGCTTCGTCTTGCTCGTTAATTTGGCCATCTCTGTTAGTATCTCCCGCAAAGAAAAAGTTCGGCGGCGACGCGGCGGGTGTAACTGGGGTCAGAGTTGGTGTTGCAGTTGATTCAGGAGTTGGTTGAGTAGTTGCTTGCTGATTTCTCTCTAATTCTTGTCTTTCAAGTTCTTGTCTGGCTAATTCTTGTCGGGCTAATTCTTGCCTTTCAAGTTCTTGTCTGGCTAACTCTTGCCTTTCAAGTTCTTGTCTTTCAACTTCTTTACGAGCTAATTCTTGTCTTTCAAGTTCTTTCCTAGCTAACTCTTGCCTTTGGAATTCTTGCCTTTCTAGTTCTTTTCTGGCTAATTCTTGCTTTTCAAACTCTTGCCTTTCAAGCTCTTTTCTGGCTGATTCTTGCCTTTCAAGTTCTTTGCGAACCAATTCTTGCCTTTGGAATTCTTGCCTTTCTAGTTCTTTTCTAGCCAGGTCTTTTTTCTCTTGCTCTTTTCTCTCTATTTCTCGACGAGCAAATTCTTTTTTCTCTTGCTCTTTGCGGGCTCGCTCCCTTATCTCTTCTTCCTCGGCTCTAATTTTCTCTACCGAACGTGCAACTTGCATTTCATAGGTAGCGACACTGAGGTTTCCTTGATATTCGATGGTTTTGTCGATCGCCCCATCGGCCAAAAAAGAATCGTGAGGAATGAGTCGCAGCGTATTGATAGCCAACTCCCACAGCCGCTGGGACTCTTCCCAAGTAGCAGAAGAATGATTAGAAGAGCGTCCAATTTCGACTGCTTTGGCGGCTAATTTAGCAGCATCGTCCCAATTATATTTGGCTCTTTCTTCTATTTGAATTTGACTTTGAACGCTTTGGAGTTGCTGCGTCAGAGTTTGAGATTGCTGACGGTGGATTGCTGATTGCCAAAGTTCTGCGGGAAACGGGGCGCTGTCGGAAGTTTTGGCAAGGTTATCTAATTGTACTTTCAGCCGATCGCGCAATTTGTAGAGTTCGGAAAGGGATTGCGGATTTGCGCCCTCTGACTGTCGCCCGGAGAGTGCGAGTTGGTAGTTTAGGGAAGGTTGAGCCACTGTTGTGGGGACTGCAACCCAAATAATACCGATGACGACACCGAAACCATTGACGATCGCGATCGCAATATATCGAACCCAGCGCATATAGTTTATCCTCAGACACGCCAATAATTTTACCTAATCTTGGGAGCAATTGGGGATTTAATTATAAGGACTTACGCATGGCGGCCCAGAAACCAGGTTTTTTACAAAAATACTTTGTTGCTGCGGACTGATTCGGTAAAAAAGCCGGTTTCTTTGTCGGAGTCTGTAAGTCTTGTTATAGCAAATTCGCGCCATGTTTTAAGCAGCCTCATTTTCTGTGATTGCTTGTTCAATTTCTTCTGGGTAAGCATCAGCATAAGCCCAAGCATTGACTAAATCAGCCGCAGTCAAATGGGGATAGCACTTAAAAAGTTCCGCATCGCTGCATCCGAGACGGCGATAACCCACCAGTACCCAAACTTGTATGCGAGTATTGCCGACACAGGCATCCCCTCCACAGACACCGGGAGTCTTTTTAATGCCTAAAGAACCGTTGGTTAAATTTTGAGTTAGGATGCTGATTAGTTGAGCTTTATCAACCGCATTTAAGGTTAAGACTTGAGTTTCTAATTCTTGTATAGTCATAAGTGCGATCGCCGGAATATATTATCTAGATTATAGCAAATTCGCGCCATGTTTTAGGCTTCCCCGTTTCTAGCGATCGCTGCTTCAATTTCCTCTGAATGTGCCTCAGCATAAGCCCAAGCATTCGCCAAATATGCTGCACTCAAATGAGGAAAGTCTTGCAAAATCCGCACATCACTTGCACCCAGAATGCGATAATTTACCAGCAACCAAATAGGTATGCGAGTCTTGGCAATTCTAGCATCGCCACCACACACCCCCGGAGTTTTTTTCGATTCCTTGCCAAGTATTGCTTAAACTTTGAACTAATAGCTGTATTGCCTGAGTTTTTTCACCAAGAGTTAAGGCAAATAGTTGTTTTTCTAATTTTTTTAGTGTGATTGTTGGCTATCTAATTAAGATTGAATAACATCCGGGTTATAGTACACCGCAGTGCCCTGTCCCTACAAACAATTCGGGTAGGGATACGGCAGTGCCGTATCCTGACAAATATCTACAATTAACCAACAGAATTTGAATGCAATCTATTAGCTAGATTATAGCGATTGAATCAGCGCGATCGCCCGCCCTCGGCGCTGCCAAATTCTGGCAATACTGATTCCCCACCTATAGCTGCAATTGAAAAAATGGTAGAATTTTATTAATGCGCGATCGAGAAAATCATACACCGCTATTGTAGAAATTATTCGCAGGAATTACGCACTCAGACTAAATAAACCGCGTTTTTTAGATAATCTGTAGCTGTGTACGAGGTATTTCGCAAAAAACCCGGTTTCTGACCGCGCACTCAGACCAAATAAACCGGGTTTTTCAGGGAATTTGTGGCTGTATACGAAGTATTTTCGCAAAAAACCCGGTTTATGCCTTCACACGAGTCAGCCTTATATTCATTTAGTCGCTTTCTCCATAAATGGAAGTAAAAATCGTGAAATCGCCCTGTTATTTCCTAATTTTTATCCTTATGGGATTATCCTTAACAAGCTGCGAACAGGCGAAGTCATTTCAAGAAATAGATCGCACATTTAAAAAGAGTAATGCGATCGAACAACACAATTTTAACTTGCAAGCGGACGATCGCACGATCGATCGAACTAACAACATCCAAGGAAGTCCGGTGAGTGGGAAGTTCGAGCGAACTACCAACTCACCGGAAGAAAGTGCGATCGTGTTAGGAATTTTCGGGTTTTGTTTGATGTGTTATTTATTAGTTTTGAAGTTTCGCGGGAGGGAAGAAGCTAACAAGATGCTGAGAAGAATCCGAAGAAGAGTGAAGTGAGGATAGATACTTGCTAAACCTCATTTTTTCTTAGTGCGGTTGCGTTTTCTCGATTCAGCCGCCGTATTTTTTGCTTTTTTTTGTTTTTCTTTACTTGCTTTAGATTCATTGACAGCACTACCACTTATCGGTTTGCTGGAAAATCCCGATGTATCGGAGTTTTTAGCTGCAATTATAGGAGCAATGCTAGCATTATATATCTCCTGAAATTGTGTTAGACCTTCCCCCGTACTCATATCAAACCCTGCTTGCTGACCTAGCGTTACAAAGGATTTGGCAAATCCAAATTTAGAGGAATCTTCCATAATCTCCTTAAATTCCGGCTCGATATCCCGCAGGTATTTGATAATTGAAGTGGCATTTCGCAGTTTAAATTCTCGCTTCAAAAATTGCCAGAACGCCAATAATTCCGGGATAGCATTTTCACCTTCTTCCGGCGAAAGCAAACTCACTTTCCTGGGAAACAACTCTTCGACTACAGTTGCCACATCTTCCACTTTCATTCGAGGCAGCGTAAAACCTTCATAGCCAAAACCGTAATAAATGAACTGCGAGATCCAAAATCCAACGTCTGGATAAGTTTTACAGTATTCTTCTCCTTCGGGAGAATTGACAAATAGCTCGATTAGCGTTTCCTGATAATCTTCCAGGAGTGGTTCTGCTTCGTCATAATCTAGGTCATTTAGTTGGCGGATGTTAAAAGGTTGATCTGACATAGTTGAAAATTTTTTAATTTAATTGACGTTACCTCTAAGGTTAGTACAATTTTTGCAGTTATATTAATTCTTTAGGATTTCATTATATTTAAATAATCTCCGATCGCAGGTATATTTGACTAGCACCGATCGCCCGTGACTATTTAAACCAAGCTAGCATTGTATAGGGTGATCGACCGTCTCCAGCGAACAGCGAAAGATGTGATATAATCTCAAGTAAAACTATAATTGTTTGAGCTTGGCAGCCCGCCACTTCAAATTATGAAGTCAAGACAACAGTACGAATACATCCACTGCGGCAAAACTCCAGAAGCCATAGCTCAAAAATTTCTGACACTAACTATGGCTCAAGTTGATGCTACGATTTTGTACTATCTGGAAAATCAAGAAACTGTAGGTAAATATGTAGGAGATTGGTTAGAATATTGCCTCAAATCTGAAGCTGAATACGATCGCAATCCATCACCATTTGTCTTAAAAATGCGTAATATAAAAGAGCAAAATAAGAAATCTCAACAATTAGAGCGAATTTATTAGTTATTTTTATTTGATGCTATTATAATATTAACTAAAAGTTGTAATAAATCGCCTTTTGTTACCATGCAACCCGATAACACTGATAGCAGTGAATCTACCAGCTATCCGCCATGCAAAAGATGCGAATATAGTGGAGAATTCTTGTCTCCCGATCCTACGAGTAACTTTAAAATTTGTGCTTATAAATGCAAGGGTTACGCAGCTTTAGCAACATTCCCTTGGCCCAAAGATCGTCCCTGTCCTCAATCTTTTGACGAAAACTTTCCAGGGCCGTAAAAGTTCACATAAAAAACGGAGAACCAAAATGTCAGACTTAGAAAAAGGTCTAGCGGCTTTTAATAACGAAGATTATACCCAAGCATTTACCTTGTTAAAACCGCTAGCAGAAGAGGGCAATGCTGAATCTCAGTGCATCATTGCGAGTATGTATCATTTAGGATTAGGTGGAGAAAAGATGATATTAGAAGCAATTAAATGGTACATCAAATCCGCTGAGCAAGGCTATGGTGTTGCCTCAAACAACTTAGCAGGAATTTATCTTTGCGGTGCTGATGGTGTAGCAGCCGATCGCACTGAAGCAGAAAAATGGTTTCAAAAAGCCAGAGAACAAGGATTTTCACACACACCCATCTCCAGTGGATATTTAAACCAAGCTAGCATTGCATAATATCAAGTCCGCTGGCATCCTTCTAGCATGGAGGGGGCGGGTTTACGAGATTATTAATTTTAGTCAATTATTGTTTGTAAAACCCGCCCCTACAACATTGCAAATCAACCAGACACAATCTCAAACAAACCCAAAACAAAAACCCGGTTTCTCCAAGAAACCGGGTTTTATCATCCGCGTTAATCCGCGTTCATCTGCGGTTGCAAAATCCTACAACTGCTTCACCTCAGAAACCAATTTGGCAACCACATCCTTAGCGCTACCAAACAACATCATCGTCTTATCCTTGTAGAACAACTCATTATCTACACCGGAAAAACCAGCACTCATCCCGCGCTTAATCACGATCGTATGCTTAGCCTTATCAACCTCCAAAATCGGCATCCCATAAATCGGGCTCGCCGTATCGTGACGCGCCGCCGGATTCACCACATCATTCGCACCAATCACCAAAGCCACATCCGTTTCTTCAAACTGCGGATTGATATCGTCCATATCGTACAACTGCGGATAAGGCACGTTTGCTTCCGCCAACAGCACATTCATGTGCCCCGGCATCCGCCCAGCCACCGGGTGAATTGCGTATTTCACGTCAACACCCATTTTTTCCAAACCGTCGGCTAACTCGCGCACCGCGTGCTGTGCTTGCGCTACAGCCATCCCGTAACCGGGAATAATTACAACCGATCGCGCATAACCCAACATCATCGCACTTTCTTCGAGATTGATGCTGCGAACAGTTTTGTCAGTGGCACCACCAGCAGCCCCAGCAGCAGCCCCAGCACTAGCACTACCGCTACCAAAGGCGCTAAACAGCACACTAGAAAGCGATCGATTCATCCCCTTGCACATGATTTGCGTCAAAATAATCCCCGACGCGCCCACCAATGCACCAGCGATAATCAGCATATTGTTCATCAAAATGAACCCAGCCACACTCGCCGCAATCCCCGAATAAGAGTTAAGCAGCGACACCACCACCGGCATATCGCCACCCCCAATCGGGAGCACAAACATGATTCCCAGAATATTGGAAATCGCCACCAAACCCAGGAATACCGGCACATTTTCGGGGTTCGTCAGCATATAACCGCTGCCGGCTAAAAGTGCGATCGCCAGCATGGCATTAAACGGCTGTTGCAGCGGAAACGTCATAGGCGCACCCGGCAGCAATTCTTGCAGCTTCGCAAACGCGACAAGGCTACCAGTGAAAGTAATCCCGCCAATGAGCACACCCAAAAGGATCGTGATTGTCGCGTCTGGAGTTGGCGATTCCGGGATGCTGAGATAGCGCCAGAATTCGCCCACAGCAACGAGTGCAGAAGCCGCGCCCCCAAAACCGTTAAGCAAACCCACCATCTGTGGCATATCCGTCATCGCGACGGTTTTTGCCATAATTGTTCCCAAAATGGAACCGATGATTATTCCGACAGCAATCAATTCGTAGCTGATGACTTGCTTTTCCAGCAACGTACCGACGATCGCAATTAACATCCCGATCGCAGCTAACACATTCCCTTGACGCGCGGTTGCAGGGGAACCCAACTGTTTCAAACCGATAATAAACAAAGATGCGGCAACTAAATAACCTAGTTGAATGCCACTGGGCAGAAAATCGCTCACGCTTTAACCTCTTTTTTCTTGAACATTTGCAGCATTCGATCGGTTACTAAGAAACCGGCGACTACGTTAATTGTGGCCAGGGCGATCGCGATCGTCCCCAAAATCGAAGTAACAGTTACATTACCTTGGCCAGAAATCAGAATTGCACCTAAAACTGCAATTCCAGAAATCGCATTGGAACCCGACATCAAAGGTGTGTGCAGCGTCGGCGGGACTTTATTGATTACTTCAAATCCCACAAACGACGCTAGAGTAAACACCACTAAACCTGCAATCAATCCTTCTGCCATGACAATTGGTAATTGGTAATTGGTTATTAGTCATTAGTCATTAGTCATTAGTCATTAGTTGTTAGTTGTTAGTCAATAGTCATTAGTCCTTAGTCATCAACTGTAAAAGCTTTACCGTTTCCAAACCAGGTCAAACGTCTTCACAGACTGCTGTTTACTGCCGAGATCAGATCCCCCCTAGCCCCCCTTAAGAAGGGGGGGACAAGAAGCATTCAAAGTCAACCCCTACTCCCCTTCTTAAGGGGGATTTAGGGGGATCTGGCCTTGACTACCAACGAGATTTATCAACGGTTTTAGATTTAAGCTGACACTAATGAAACCACCCATTTTCCTACTAATGACTAATGACTGTTGACTATTAACTAACTAACGGCTGAAGCCTCAGCAGCCAAAGCATCCCGAACTCGCTGGTTGCTAATTTCGCCATCGCGGGCGACGCAAGCACCAGCAATGATATCGTCTTCAAAATTCAAATTGAGTTCCTTATCTTTCAGCATCAACTGAACTAAAGCCGAGATATTCTTCGAGTAAGTTTCGCTAGCGTGGACAGGCATAGACGAGGGCACATTAATCGGGCCGATGACATTAACGCCGTTCCATTCAACATCTTTCCCCGCTTCCGTGCATTCGCAATTGCCGCCTTGTTCGCCCGCGAGGTCAACAATTACCGATCCGGGCTTCATTTGAGAAACCATTTCTCTAGTAACTAAAATAGGTGCTTTTCTGCCGGGAACTTGAGCGGTTGTAATAACTGCATCGGAAGCGCTGACGTGTTGGGTGAGCACTTGGCGGGTGTATTCTTTGGCTGCTTCTGATAGTTCTTTTGCATAGCCTCCGGCGGCGACGGTTTCTTCCTTGAGTTCGACATCAAGGAATTTAGCGCCCAAACTTTGCACTTGTTCTTTTGTTTCCGGGCGGATGTCGAAGGCTTCGACTACCGCACCCAAACGGCGCGCAGTGGCGATCGCCTGCAAGCCCGCAACGCCCACACCCATTACCAATATTTTCGCGGGGCGAATCGTACCCGCCGCCGTTGTCAGCATCGGAAAATATTTCGGCAAAGCGGAGGCTGCAATCAATACCGCTTTGTAACCGGCGACGTTACCCTGAGATGACAGCGCATCCATGCTTTGAGCGCGGCTGGTGCGCGGGATCATTTCCATGCTGAATGCCGTTACTTTGCGATCGGCTAAACGCTGCACTAAAGCAGGATCTCCCAGAGGATTCAAAAATCCGATGAAAACGCCTCCTTCCCGGAGTTGATGAACTTCTGATTCTTGCAGGGCCCCGATTTTCACGACGAGATCGGCTTCGCCCCACAGCCTAGCGGTATCGGCGACAACCTGAGCTCCCGCTTCTTCGTAAGCAAGATCCGAGAAAAAGGATTGTGCGCCGGCACCGGCCTCAACCCAAACTTCGACGCCCTGTTTGACTAATCGGGCTACAGCGTCGGGTACTAAAGCCACCCGGCGTTCCCCTGCTGCTATTTCTTTTGCGATCGCTAATTTCATGAACTCTCCTTATTTAAGCCTTCCCAGGGCGGTTGAAGCCGCGCCTACACAGACAAAACCTGCCTCCGCAGGTTTCTTGAGGTGCGATTTTTAATCGCCCCATGCCTTGCTTTACATTGAAGCAGCCGTTGCCCTAAACTTCTCTCGTTGATACTAAAGCCGATCGCCCAAATTCGACCCGTATCTTTAACTTATCTTATACATTCAAATTCGCTAAATGGTTAAGTTTGCCACCGATTATGATATAATTTTATGTCGCCTAATTATGTAGTTAGAATGTCTGTTATCAGTATTACGCAAAAATTACGCAAAAAAAAGTGACCTCAGCCGGCGATCGCTCGCCCCCATCAAATTGCTGAGACGTGCGATATATTGTAGCCACGATCGCAAATTTCGGGCGAGCAATATTTAAGGTTCACCAAGAGTTTAATTAGAGGAGTTGTTATGCGACGATTATTTTCAGCACTAGCGGTTACAGGTTGCTTGGTGGCTGGATTACCCGCCATCAGTTTAGCCCAGTCCATGCCAGGATTCACGATTTTCGGCGGCCCCGAACGCGCCAACCAATTAAACTATCGCTTAGATTACGGCAAAGCGGGGATGAGCGGCGATAGATATCGGCTGCGAATTCCTTCCAAAAAAGTAAGTTTGGCGATCGCCCAACTGAACATATCCTATCCAGACTACTACAAAGGCGAATTCGACCCAAAAGACATTAAAGTGCGCGTCAAAGACAAAACAATAGAATTGCAAGAAGTAATCTGGGACAAAGAAAATCGATTCATAGAAATTTATCCCACAGAACCAATTCCTGCAGGAAACAATGTTGAGGTTGTACTCTCCAACGTCCAAAACCCATCTCCCGGCGGAATGTACCATTTCAACGTCCGCATCCGCACTCCTGGGGACGTTCCCTTGCTGCGTTATCTCGGTACTTGGCTGTTGAGCATTAATTGAGGGAAGAGTTTGGGGAAGGAATTTCTCGTTATTCAAGCGATCGCCACAGTTAAATTTAACTGTGGCGATCGTTTTCCTGCAAGCAAAAATTTAACAATACTCAAATCCTGGTTTTCGGGAGTTGTGAAAATAGAACCTCCGGCTCATATCGCAATTCTCAATGATTCGTAATAATGAGTCTAGGGGCAGTCCCCCGATGGTTGCCCTTCGCTAATTAGGGGTAGGCTTAGGGGCGCTACCCCTACAAAATGTTTACCAATCAAATATGATTGCTCTAGCCGTACTTGCAGCATGAATCTACTAGCAAAAATCAAAACAATAAAACTTCCTCCAGCGCTGCGATCGAGAAATTATCGCCTGTTTTTTGCAGGACAAGGCATCTCCCTGATTGGCAATTGGATGACGCAAGTCGCTACTGTTTGGCTTGTCTACAATTTGAGCGATTCACCTTGGATGCTCGGCGTGGTGGGATTTACCAGTCAAATCCCCACATTAATTTTACTGCCTTTTGCAGGAGTTTTAATCGATCGCTGGAACCGCCACCGAGTCATAATTGCCACTCAAATATTAGCGATGGTTCAATCCTTAGCGCTAGCATTTTTAGCGCTAACAGGAGTCGTTAACATTTGGCAGATCCTGGTACTGAGTTTCTTTCAAGGCGCAATTAACGCCTTTGACGCGCCGGCACGGCAAGCTTTTGTACCGGAACTTGTAGAAAAGAAAGAAGATTTAGCAAATGCGATCGCCCTCAACGCTTCCATGTTCAACGGCGCCAGACTAATCGGTCCAGCAATTGCAGGTTTGGTAATAGCTACAGTCGGCGCAAGTTATTGCTTTCTCATTGACGGACTCAGCTACATCGCTGTAATTGCAGGCTTATTAGCGATGCAAATCAAACCCCGTAAAATTGCAGCAACTAATACCAAACCCTTACAAAGATTAAAAGAAGGATTCGTTTATGCCTTCGGGTTTCCCCCGATTCGAGCAATTTTACTGCTATTAGCCTTAGTCAGTTTTGCCGGAATGTCACACACAGTATTAGTCCCTATTTTTGCCACCAAAATTCTGCACGGCGACGCACAAACCCTCGGTTTTTTGATGGCGGCTTCGGGAGTTGGCGCCTTCGCGGGCGCGATTTATTTGATTTCGCGCAAAAGTGTAGTTGGCCTCGGCAAATGGATTGCGATTTCACCGGCAATTATGGGATTCGGGCTGATAGGTTTTGGTTTGTCCCGCGTCTTGTGGCTGTCATTAATCATGATGTTATTTGTGGGGTTTGGTTTCATTTTGCAATTTGCAGGCGGGAACACATTTTTGCAAACAATTGTGGAAGACGACAAACGCGGAAGAGTGATGAGCATATATACGATGGCATTTTTTGGAGTGACACCCTTTGGGAATTTAGTTGCCGGCGGATTGGCAAATTATATCGGCGCTCCCTATACAGTCATCATTGGAGGTATAATTTGTATTTTAGGCTCGGTAGTTTTTACCAAACAGTTGCCAGCTTTAAAAAACTTAGTCCGGCCACTTTATCAAAAAATGGGTTTAATTTCGCACTAAGGATTTAGCACCCATCACAAATGCCAACATTAAACAAGATTCCCAAAGCTAATATCTGACTGTCTCTCTAGCAATCCTCAACAATTTGTAAACTTCTCTCTTTATCTCTTTCTCTGCGCCCTCTGCGCCCTCTGCGGTTAAAACATCCAAATTAATTACGCAACCAGAGGTGAAACCAATGGCAAATACAAGTGCAATACCACAGCAGAGCGATCGCGTTCCCTTAAAAACCTGGATCGGCGTCATGGGAACAATTCTCGGCGCTTTCATGGCAGTTTTGGACATCCAAATCACCAACGCATCTCTCAGAGATATTCAAGCAGCTTTAGGCGCAACCTTAGAAGAAGGTTCTTGGATTTCCACCGCCTATCTAGTCGCAGAAATTGTAGTAATTCCGATTACGGGTTGGCTGTCGCAGGTGTTTTCAGTCCGTCGCTACATCTTGGTAAATGCCGCTTTTTTTGTATTCTTTTCCATGTGCTGCGCTTGGGCGTGGAATTTGAATTCAATGATTGTATTTCGGGCTTTGCAGGGGTTTTCAGGCGGCATTTTAATCCCGATGTCTTTTACATTTTTGCTGACGAATTTGCCTCCCAAAAAGCAGCCAATCGGCATGGCGATGTTTGCAATGACAGCTACTTTTGCACCATCCATCGGGCCGACATTGGGAGGGTGGCTGACTGAGAATTACGGCTGGCAATATGTCTTTTATTTAAATTTAATTCCAGGGCTGCTGCTGCTAGCTGCTGTGTGGTACGCCGTCGCCCCCGCACCGCTGAAACTCGAACTGCTAAAAGAGGGCGACTGGTGGGGAATTGCCTCAATGGCGATCGGCTTGGGTTCCCTGCAAGTCGTGTTAGAAGAAGGAAGCCGCAAGGACTGGTTTAGTTCTGATTTTATTGTGCGTTTAAGCATAATTGCAGCAATATTTCTCAGCGCTTTTTTCTGGATTGAACTAACTCGCAAACGACCGTTTATTAACTTGCGCTTGCTGACTCGCCGCAATTTCGGTTTAGCTAGTATTGTGAATATTTCCTTGGGGGTGGGATTGTACGGTTCGGTGTACATTTTGCCCCTGTATTTAGGTCAGATTCAGCAGTACAATGCCATGCAAATTGGCGAGGTGATTATGTGGGCCGGCGTGCCGCAGTTATTCATCGTGCCGATGGTGCCGAAATTGATGCAGCGAATTGATATGCGGGTGATGATTGGTATCGGTGTGAGTTTGTTTGCGGTGAGTTGTTTTATGAATGCCAGCATGACTCACGATACGGGTATCGATCAGTTGCGTTGGTCGCAATTAGTTAGGGCATTGGGACAGCCTTTAATTATGGTGCCGCTGTCAACTATTGCCACTGCTGGTATGGAGAAACACGAGGCTGGTTCGGCTTCTGGTTTGTTTAATATGATGCGAAATATGGGAGGTTCGATAGGGATTGCGGCGCTAGCAACTTTGGTGGCGCAGCGCGAGCAATTTCACTCGAATCGATTGGGGGAATCTGTTTCTTTGTACAATCCGGCAACGCAGGAGCGACTTAATCAAATGACTCAGTATTTTGTGAGTCGTGGTGCAGATTTAAGCGTGGCAAAAGACCAGGCAATTAAGGTAATTGATAGTCTTGTCCGCCGTGAAGCTTATGTAATGGCTTTTAATGATTGTTTTTATTTTGTGGGAATTGCTTTGTTGTTAAGTGGGATTGCTATTTTGGGTTTTAAAAAGGTGAAAGCGGGTGCGGGTGCTGGGGGAGCTCATTGATTCTGTAGGGATCGGAGTGCGCTGTATCTTTGGGGCAGGCAGAATGCCCACCCCACAAGAATTTTAAGAGTTTTCAAAATGCCAACTAAATGTTTTTTAGCTTATTTACCATTCTTGTTGGGCTTCTGCTTCTGCTTGGATTAAATTTTGTCGCAGTTGCACCCAATTTATTTGATGAGAGGGCAAATCTTCGATGAGCTTTCCGCGCTGTAAATGCAGAATTCGCGTGCTAAATTGCTCGGCTAATTCTAATTGATGGTTTACCATGACAATTGTGGTTTGGCCGTTTGTTAGCTGTGTCAATACTTGCAAAAGGTGGGCGGCTTTTCCTGCGTCTAGGGCGGATGTTGGCTCGTCTAAAAGCAAGATTTTTGGTTGTAGGATGATGCCGCGGGCGATCGCCACGAGCTGTTTTTGGCCTGTGGAAAGCTGCAATTCGCTGCGATTGAGCCATTCTTGGGGTATATGCAGTTGTTCGATCGCGCCGTTAATTCTCTCAGCAATGTTTGATGCAGCCACCCCCCGCAGCTTTAAAGGATAAGCCAATGCTTCCCGCACCGACATTCCCAAAAGCTTGGATTCTTGCAGGATGAGGGTGATTTGTTTGCGGAGTTCGATCGCAGGTATTTGGCGATATTCTGTATTTTCCAGATAAATCGAGCCGCTGGTGGGACTGCTGAGCCGATTTAGCAGTCGCAACAGGGTTGTTTTGCCGGCACCTGAAGGGCCAACAATTGCCACGCGAGATCCCTTGTCTACCTGAAACGATATATTTTCCAATAAGTAGCTTGAGGCGATCGGTGTTTTCAAGCTTACACCGTCAATCCGCAGTTGAAGATTTGTTTCTGTATTATTTTCCGAATAATTAGGCATTTAATTCATTAAAAACATGACCTTTGTGGAACGGGCATCTTGCCCGTTATTAAGGCAGGCAAGATGCCCGCCCCACAATCCAACTCAAACTCAAACTTTTACAGCTTTTTCTAAAGGAAAACCCAGTTTTTCGCGCTGTTCCAAATAAAGCTGGGCAACTCGCCGCGCCAAGTTGCGAATTTTGGTGATATACCGAGTTCTTTCCGTTACCGAAATCACACCTCTAGCGTCGAGTAAATTGAAAGTGTGAGAACATTTTAACACATAATCAAGACTAGGCAAAACCAATCCTTTTTTTGTCAATTGTTCAGCTTCTTGCTCGTACAATCCAAATAGAGTAAACAGCAATTCTGGATTAGAAGCTTCAAAGTTATAAGTACACTGTTCTATTTCTCCTTGCAGGTGAACGTCGCCGTAAGTTATGCCATCTTTCCACTGAATTTTCGTCATGGCATCGACTTCTTGGAGATACATTGCAAGGCGTTCTAGTCCGTAGGTAATTTCAATGGAAACGGGGCGACAGTCAATGCTACCGCACTGTTGAAAATAGGTAAATTGGGTGATTTCCATGCCGTCGAGCCAGACTTCCCAGCCGACGCCCCAAGCTCCGAGGGTGGGCGATTCCCAGTTGTCTTCTACGAAGCGAATGTCGTGGTCTTCTGGGCGAATTCCTAATGCTCTGAGGGAGTCTAAATAGATGTCTTGGATGTTGGGAGGAGAGGGTTTAATTAAAACTTGATATTGATAGTAATGTTGGAAGCGGTTGGGATTTTCGCCGTAGCGTCCGTCGGTGGGGCGGCGACAGGGTTCGATGTAGGCGACAGACCAAGGTTCGGGGCCGATTGCTCTGAGAAAGGTGTGGGGATTCATGGTTCCTGCACCTTTTTCTGTGTCGTAGGATTGGGCGATCAGGCATCCTCGATCGCTCCAGAATTTGTTTAAGGTGGCAATGACTGATTGAAAGTTCACTGGTTTAAATATGGTTAGTATGTGTCTCAACTTATTTAAGCATATAAAAGGCAGGGTTTATTTGCATAAACCCTGCCGAAATCAGATATGGTTGTGAAAAGTTAGGCAGTTTGGAGCGAGTTGTGATTTAGTCTGCCGGAGCGAGGGAAACTAACAGAGTGATGTTGTCAACGCCGATGACATAAACCGTGTCTCCCGGTGTGAGAGTGATTTGGCGATCGCACCGTGCGGGCCACCAGCTACCTTGGAAGCGGACGCGACCTGTTTGATTCGGGTAAATCGATTCATCGACGACTGCTTCTTCGTTGAAGTAGTTAAAATTGGTGTTGATGTAATTTTTGATGAGCATATTGTTAGCTGCGCTGTATCCTTGGGTAGAGAAAATCGAGCCGAAAGCTTTTACTACGTTGAACATGATATTTACTCCTGTGGTGTTAAAATATATGGGGATGTGTAATTGTCTATTTATGCTATTTGAGAGGCTGCATTTCCTCGGTTGAGATTGATTGATTGCCTTGATATTTCATTGTTCTTGCCTTCCGTGGTTTTATCAGGATAAAAGACAAAGAATTTTTGAAATGTTGAGGGGATTTGCGAAGCGGTTGCGGGGAGTCTAAATCCAGTAATTCCGAGGTATTGAATTAAGGATTTAGTGGTTGAGCAGTTGGTGGGATTTACCTTAAGGGTAGATGTTGTTAGCTACATTAGAGATTGGCTGATTCCGCATTACTACTGCTGTGAAGATGTTTTATTTTTGGGTGTTATGTTTTGATTGGGTTGTGACTCACTTGCTTTACACTTACTAATTTGCCAGGAGTCGAATATCTTTGGGGCGATCGCCAGTCCACTTTCGGAGTCTGGTACTGGCACAGGACACTTGCAAACCTGCAAACAACGATTTTGCAAAGGTTTCTGCCTACCTATCAGGCTGGTAGCTGTGCCAATTTAGCCAAGTGGACTACCGCAAACAGTGAATTATGAACTTACGCACTCTCGATCGCCCAATCCGGAATATCCATAAATATCTAGTCCGTAACTTACGCACCAAACCCCTAAAAACCCCGTTTCTGACACCCTGTGCGCCATTAGGGGCTCGTAAGCGGATCTATGATATAAGCAAGTAAACTTGGCAACTCACCCACCCTCCCCATGCGATATTGATTTGTACCTACCTATTTAGGCATAGAAAATAGGCGATCGAGAATGACGCACATATCAGGAGGCGGTAGGAGTTTTTGATCGATGCAGGTCGATCGCACCCTGTAATCGCAATTATGGAACAGGTCGAACTTAAAATCCATTCATAAATTCAGAATCTTAAATTCATAAAAGTCATAATTATAGACAACCTGCTTGATACTGCATAATTGTTACAGGAATTTTGAATAAAGTTTTAGCTAATTGAGACAAACCGAACTTGAATTTAAGCGACTGCGGCAATTCTTGTACGGAAACTTCTACGAAGCCAAAGCGAGTATAAAATGATGCGAGTCGCTTTCCCAAGCATTCTAAATATAGCGGTTCTGTAGCTTGTTGAATTAAATATTTTGTGAGGTAGCTTCCCAAACCTCGATCGCGCCACTCTTTTGCCACCACCAAACTGCCCAATTCTTGCGCGCCCGCAAAGTTCCGCAACTGTCCGCAAGCTGCCAATTTCCCCTCGCATTCGATGACCCAGAATTGCTCCCAGCGCAACTGAGTTGGATCGAGTTTGGCGCTCCAAACTAACTTTCTAATTGATTTGATGTCTTGAGCTGAGGCTGGGCGGATGGCGCATTCAGACGGCAACGAAAAAAAACTTTCATTCATTATGATTCCATAAAATGAGCTTTAGTAAATTTATTCTTATTTTCAGATTCGAGTTCCAGATAGTGTATTTAAGTATAACTGTTGTCACTGGAAATTATACCAGCTAGCCGCTTCAAAATGCGAAAAACTTCGTAAAGTTCATTTCCGGGATTCGCAATATCGAAAAGTTTAGAGACGGCATACTGCGGTGTGTCTCGTTTGGTCATTTTGATAAATCGAAAGCTGCTACCATTTGTCAGAAGCCCAAATGTTACTGGTTCTGGGCTAGGGTCATTCAGCATATAAAATAGTAACTGAGGAAGCCCAGCTTCAACGGAATATTGTGCTCGCTTCGCTTCGATCGCAACAACCCAAAAAGATTCAATTAAAAGCAGAACATCAATACTTCCTCTGACAAGTATACCTTCATCAAGTGTGACCAGTTCCACCGATTTTTCGGCTTCTATATGAAAGGGATTCAGGTATAAATCTGCTAAAAAGAGCAATGGAGCAAGTACCACCATTTTCACGGTATCTTCTATCATGGAGTGGTCGGCACTGTTAGTATAGCCAGCCTTTACTTTGTCTAGATATCGCTTTTCTTCATCAGTAATTTCTGGTAAATCGTCAATCCACTCCCGGAAGAATTGCTCGTCTTCACAAAGTTGGAAGTTAAATTTTGTTTTGACATTGTGCAGGGTCAGTGTTTTTGCTTGAATGCTTTGTGTCATAGTTTTATCTAATTATTTATTAGTTGGTATGTATTCTAGCATATCAACTGTCGATCGCCTCCCACAAAACCTCCGCGCCAAACCTTACCGGATCGGTACAAGGCAATCCCGTCTCTGCTTGAACTTCAGCTATTGCTAACAGCGCTTCTGCCTCATTTAAATGATGAGTGTTGAGGGCGATCGCGCTCACTTTTCCCCCTGCAAAAGCACCCGCAGCAGCAGCTAACATTTCGTACAATTCGACCACTTTTGATAACTTAGGAATCGATACGTGGGGGTGATTGCGAATGCTAGTTTGTCCGGCTCGGTGGGCTAAAATTAAGTGAGTTGGCTGCGAACCCCGCAACAGAGGCAGAGTCGCCGTCGAGCCCGGATGCAATAGCGAACCTTGCCCTTCTACGTGCAGAATATCGCATTCAGAACCCAATTTTATCGCCATTTGTTCGACAGCACCAGCGGCGAAATCAACTCGCACTGCATCCAAAGGAATGCCTTCATTTCCGATCATTAAACCCGTTTGTCCCGTTGCTAAAAATTTGGAACGCAAACCCCGCTGTAAGCAAATGCGATTGAGTTCTAAACTGGTTGACATTTTGCCAACGCTCATATCTGTGCCGACGGTTAACACGCGGCGACAGCTTAATTTAGCGGCGGCTGCAGAGGCGATCGCACCGACAGATTTCGGTTCCTGACGCACGTCCCAAATCCATTGATTTTCGGTTAACGGAACTGTTACCAAAGGTGCAAGTTTCGCGTGCAAACCGTTGACAACTGACAAACCTGCTGCTACCGCTTGATTAATTTCTGGCAGCCATTCCGCAGGCAAAACACCGCCGGAAGGAGCGATACCAATTAGCAGAATATCCGGCGCAAATTGCAGTGCTTCTGCAACGGAAGCAACTATCGGTACTTGTTGAGGAATGCCCGTTAATTCAGGTAAAGATTGTCCTGCACATTGGCGGTCTATTACTGCTACAATTTGTGCTTCGCTGTAGCGCAAAAATGCTAAACCTGTTTTCCCGGAAGACCCGATAATTCCCTCGTGCAGCAGGATTGCAACTTTACCATTTTTGATCGGATAGTTTTTAGTCATTGATTTACTTTTGATACGGGGATTTTAGATTTGAGCTTCAATCTAAAATCTAAAATCTAAAATCGATTGGGTGTTAGCTGTGATTTGGGTTCAGGGTAAGATCATTCGGATCTTCTCCCAATTCTCGCAATCTGGCCTCTAGTCGCGAGGCTCGCTGGCGTTCCTGTTCCACTTGTTGTTGAGCGGCTTCGGCTTGCTGTTGAGCGGCTTCGGCTTGTTGTTGAGCGGCTTCGGCTTGTTGTTGAGCGGCTTCCTCCGGCAACAAAACTAAATTGCCAGATTCATCGAAAAAACGCACCCACGTCGCTGTTTCTCGATCGACAATTCCTTCCCAAGTACCCAACCAAAAACCTAACGTTTCGCACCACAACCAACCCCGCTCGTTGGGCACTAACGGCTGATAACGTAGGGTGGCATCTAAACGCCATCCTTGCAAAGAATTCGGCTCGAAAGGATCGAAAACAAAGTAATCAGGAGTTCTAAAAACCTGCTCGTAAATATCCTTTTTTTTGCCTGTATCCTGATTTGCCGTTGACGGCGACAGCAGTTCCACAATGACATCCGGGTAACGTCCGTTTTCTTCCCAAACTACCCAGCCTTGTCGGGAAGTATTGCTGTCAACACCCAACACAGCGAAAAAATCCGGGCCTCGGAAATCCTGATTGCGAATCTGTTTAGCGCTGTAATAAATAAACATATTGCCACCGACAAAAAAATCGTTCCGGTTAGCTAAACCTTGTTCTAAGGAACGGATTAAAACGGTCATCGCTATACGGTGGCGGTTGCTTTCCATTTCTGCACCATCATCAAAAATTAAATCAGTCGGCGGCTTGTGTTCTTCAAAGAAAAGCTTGGCTTCTCTATTAATTTGCTCTCCTATTGATTCCACTGGCATCATAGTATCTCCAGATTTGTTTTGAGCGATACTTCTATTCTACAATCTCAATTCGTCGCACTCCCAATCCCGATCGCCCGTTTGGCAGCAAACACCCATTTTCGACGATCGCACCGGTGAAAGGATCGTCTAATAAATTTAAGTGACTGTCCAAATCCAAATAGTCAGCTAGCGGTGAAAGTTGTGCTGCTGCTGTATTTGCGATCGCGCTATCTGAATAGCAGCCGAACATTACTTGCAAATTGCAGGCTTTTGCTGTGTGAATCATCCGCATTGCTTCAGTTAATCCCCCTGACTTCATCATTTTGATATTGATGCCGTGGACGCAGTGCGCTAATTTGGGTATATCGGAACTATTAAAGCAACTTTCATCAGCAAAAATTGGCAAAGGCGATTTACGGTACAGTTCTGAGAATTCATCCATATCCGCGACGGGTGAAAGCGGCTGTTCTACATATTTTATCTGGTATTTTTCCAGCCAGTGACACATCTCTGCTGCATCTTTTAAACTCCAACCGCCGTTAGCATCTACACTGATTTTAAGGTTAGCTGGCGCTTCCTCTAGCACTGCTATTAACATAGCTTTGTCTGCTTCGATTCCTGTGGGATTTCCTAATTTAACCTTAACGGCGCGGTATTTGATGCTTGCTGGATCTGTCGCATCTTTACCAAACCAATCGCGCACTCTTTCTCTTGCACCAGACGGCGAATTAATGCCGATTGTGACGGAGGTGGGGACGATGCGCGATCGATCTAATCCCCACATTTTCCACAGCGGCAAGCCTGCTTTTTTGCCCAGCCAGTCGTGCATTGCCATGTCTATGCCAGCACGGGCGGCTGAGGGTAAGTTGACCTCTGTTAATACTTGTTCGATTTTTTGGCGATCGAACGGAGTAAACTTTTCTAGTAGCGGTGCAACTTTCTGCAATGCAGCTAGCAGCATTTCGGTAGTTTGGGACCGAGAACCTGTGGAAAAGGGCGATGCTTCTCCCCAACCTTCGATTCCTTCGTGTGCTAATTTTACCCATAAATTCGTACTTTGGGCTGTTGTACCGCGGCTGATGGTAAGGGCAAACCGCTTGCGGACAGTGACAGTTTCAATTTGAAGGTGCATTGTCAGTGATTGGTAATTTTTTCTAAATAAAAATCCAAGGTGGCGGATTGCGCCGCTATTGCCATTTTTAACTTTTTACTTTATAGTTTGATTTTGCTTGTTCTAGTTTATCAAAAACTTGATGAAATTCCTTATTTCTGTTTCGCCGAAGAGAGTTGCTTTCTCTCTCAGCATTTGGGTGCTCTTCTTTGCTGTTGCTGGTTGCATCGTACAAGTTCTGCGCTACGGTTTTAACTATAAAGAACGCTGGATTAGTTTGTTTAATTTAGACCAAGAAATAAATTATCCTTCGTGGTACTCGTCATTTACTTTGCTGTTTTGCGCTATTTTGCTAGGTATTATTGCTAGTGCTAAGAAGAAGCAGGGCGATCGGTATTTTGGGCACTGGAAAGCGCTGGCGTTGATGTTTGTATTTTTTTCTTTAGATGAAATTTTGAGTTTGCACGAAATATTAATTATTAACGACTTGCGAAAAGCACTGGATTTAGGGGGAATTTTTTACTTCATTTGGGTAATTCCGGGGGCGATTTTTGTTGGGGTTACTGCGCTGGCTTATCTCAAGTTTCTCCTGCACCTACCCCGGAAAACAAGGGATTGTTTTTTACTGGCAGGCAGTATATATGTCGGTGGAGCACTTGGCATGGAAATGGTTACTGGCTATTATGCAGATGCGGTAGGTCAGCGAAACTTGATCTACGGTTTGATGACTTCTGTTGAGGAAATTATGGAAATGGTAGGGGTGATAGTATTCATCTACGCCCTGCTGTCTTACATCGGTTCCCATATTGAAACTATTGATTTGCGGTTGAAGGTAGTGGAGAATCAACAGAGGTAAAAATGACGATCGACCAAGATTCTTAACGAAATTGAAATCGCAGACTTTATGGCTATCTACTTCTACACCACTGGCAGCGAATACGGCTGTTTTTCTAATTTTTCCAGTCATGGATTCGAGTTAGACGGAGAATATTGGCCAACTACCGAGCATTATTTTCAAGCACAAAAGTTTCCCAAAACGGCTCATTGTGACCAAATTCGCCAAGCAAAAACACCGAAAGATGCCGCAAAAATGGGACGTGATCGCTCTCGTCCCCTCCGCAAAGATTGGGAAAAAGTAAAAGATGATATCATGCGAAAAGCCGTACTCCGCAAATTTGAAACTCATGCCGAAATTAGAGAAATTTTACTCGCTACTGCGGATGAGGAAATAGTCGAAAATTCCCCTGTTGATTACTATTGGGGTTGTGGTAAAGATGGCACCGGCAAAAATATGTTGGGCCAGATTTTAATGGAAGTAAGGGAAATATTGCGAAAACGCACATCAGAGTAAAACAGAACTTAAATTTCCCAAACTAAAGCAGGACTTATTTAATCCTAAGTCCTGCAATGCTCCTAAGCGAGCATTTCCTCAATTTTCTTAAACACTGAACTTAAAAATCGGTCTGAGGAACTGTCAAAACCTGTGTCAATCTCGTCGGGCTGTTCTAGTAGAGGGTTTAGCCTCTCCTCAGAGACTGCGAAGCAGGGGAAACGGTAAAAACCCTGCACCACTTTTTTTGTTTTAACAACTACTCTCAACCGGAATTAACTTTTATGGTTGCAAGTACAGCATTGTTAGCCAGTCGCCTCCCGGACACCGTTCCCCTAAAGTTGGCGATTCACAGGTAAAACAGCAAAACACCTGTTCTGGTTAAAGTTTGTTTTTTATTGATGCTGTATCTTTACTATTGTGTACGATTTGTGGAAAGTGTCAGCAGTGCTACAGAATTCTTTACATTTGTGATTTATTTGGATACCATCGCGCCACTCTGTCGCAGTTGCTGTTGAATTTTGTTAAATTCTTTCTGTTCTGCGCTTAGCAAACTATTGTCGATCGGCGATCGCATATCCCACTGTAATTCGGACAATAACAACAAACAACCAGCCATAATTATTCCTGTGGTTAGATATTGCCAAGGTGCAACAAATGTTAATAAAGGTATGCTAAATAAATGAGTTAGTCCAATCAGGAGAAAAGTGCGCGATCGCAAACCTAATCCCGTCAACAAATAGCCGATCGCGCTCAATCCCAACCACAAATCGCAAAGGTGCAGTAACAAACCTCCCCAACCGGCAAAAATACTGCAATCCGTTAGAACCAAACCAGTTATCATCAAAATCGCCCAAGAGTAAAGAATCCAGCTAACTCGCTCGACTCTTACCCAAAACAAAGTCAAAACAGCCATTCCCGCTGTGCCAACTAAAGTCAAACTTGACCACAGAATCGCCTGAAAGCTCCAACTGATGGGAAAAAACTGAGCGGTGAAAAAAATCCCCCCTGTCACCAAACCCCAAAGCAGAAAAGTTTGGTCGATGCGGGTATAAAATCCTGAGAAAAGAGTAATATTTCCAATTTGCCAGCGGAGTTGCAACAGGCCTTCGCGGTCTTGTACGTCGAGATGTTCCTGTTTGCAGCGGATTAGGGGTTCGGAGGCGTTGAAAAAGGTCATCCAGTGTTGGGGAAAGTATGAAGTTTTGTGTATTGTAACAAATCTTAAGGAATATTTTTCAGATTTTTTCTTGTTCCCAGGCTCTGCCTGGGGACGCAGATTTGGAGGCTCTGCTTGCTGTTTTCCTCAGCAACCGAAGAGGCAGAAGGCTGCGTTAAGCTTTGGACTAACGCAGCCTTGAGATTTGATCTCAAGCAAGTCTCCAATTCTTATCTGTTGGAGAATAAATGAAGGCAACATTCACAAGAATTGAGCCATCTTTTTTGCCTGTAGAGTAAATTTGCCACGTACCTGTGGGAACCTGCCGCAGATACGGTTTATTTTTCCTTAGCCGATCGTAGATTGAGCTTTTTGAGCATTGTACTAATTCGGTGGCACGTTCAACAGTGCAGCCCATTTCCACCGAAACTGCGATCGGCTGGGTGAACAGATTGAGCTGTTCGCTGTTATAATTAGTCATGAGAAATCCTCGGTCTATATAGACCATAAACAACATCAGAGTGCTACTGGTTGCAGCCAGTGGCTCCCAAAAACTGATAAGCGATCGAAAGCGTCTCTAGTAACAGCTAGGGGCGCTTGTTTGCTTCTTCAGGAAGTCTAGCACAGCTTTGTAGAAAAAACTTAACGTATTTTTTTTAAACATACAACAAAATTAACGTATTTTTTTTAAACCTATGGTAAATTAGAGGTATAAAGTCTAAAAGCCTTATCTAACAAGCATTTTCTCCTTCCGGGCTCTGCCTGGGGACGCTGCTCCGGAGGCTCTGCCTCATGTTTTCCTCCGCAACCGACGAGGCAGAGCCTCTAGATATCGGTTCCCAGGCACAGCCGGGGAACCAGTTAAACCCAATAGATATTATGAAAAATACATTTATCTCTCGATTTACTCCGAGCTTGATGTCACCAGAAACCCTGGAAGCTATCTTAGTACAGCGTCACGGATTAGCAGAACGTTTAGTAGAGCTAATTCGGGTGAGCGCCCTAACAGATAACAAGCATTTTCAACTACTAATAGGGCCGCGCGGCATTGGCAAAACGCACTTGGTTTCCCTGATTTATCACCGCGTATACAATATGGAAGATTTGCGAGATAAATTGCTAATTGCGTGGCTGCAGGAAGAAGAATGGGGGATTGCGTCTTTTTTGGATTTATTGCGGGGAATATTCCGGGCAATTGCTAAAGAATATGAGGTAGAATATGAAGCTGAGTTACATGATGATGTTGAAAAGCTTTATGATTTGTCGCCGGAGCAAGCTGAATTTAAGGCGGCAGAATTGCTGAGAGACTTTGTTGGCAAGCGGGTGCTGTTGTTGATTGTCGAAAATTTAGAGGACGTGTTTAGCGGCTTGGGGGATTTCGGGCAGAAGCAGTTGAGGGCGTATATTCAAAATCATTCATTTTTGACAATTTTGGCAACCTCACAAAGTTTGTTTGATGGAGTCAAGCTTTCTCATAATCCTTTTTATGATTTTTTTGATTTACATGAATTAGATGAGTTTAAGCTTGATGATGCTGTAGCTTTATTAAATCATATTGCCAAGTTAGAAGGGAATAGTGATTTAGCATCTTTTATTCAAAGTCCAACAGGGCGCGATCGCATTAAAGTTGTGCATTACCTTTCGGGTGGCAGTCCTCGCGTCTATATTGTTTTTTCGGCTTTTCTGATGACTCCTGAATCGCTCGATAAATTGGTAGAACCGTTCATGGAAATGCTGGATAGCCTCACGCCATACTATCAGGATCGGATGAAATATCTATCAAATCAGCAGCGAAAAATTGTTGACTTTTTGTGCGATCGAGGTGGTGCCGCACCAGTCAAAGAAATTGCTAAACGCTGTTTTATCGAGCAGCGAACTGTATCTAGCCAACTTAAAGATTTGCGAGATAAGGGTTATGTCAAAACTGAGGAAATAGGACGGGAGTCTTGGTATGAATTGCGGGAACCATTGATGCGTTTTTGTCTGGAGGTAAAGAAGCAGCGAAATAAACCGATTCGATTAATTGTGGATTTTATTCGGGTTTGGTATACGCGGCAAGAATTGCAGCAGCGATTGGGATTGAGGATGACGGATGTTGATTTGGCGGAGAAAGAAGGTCATTTTATGTATCGGCAAGGTTTGAAACCAATTCCACCTGATGCTGTCATGGAACGAGAATATTATACGCGGGCGCTTGAGGCTATTGAGAGAAATGAGGAAGACCCGCGTCTGAAGGCTTATGTTGATGAAATTGAATATTGTATTGAACAGAAAGACTATGTTTCGGCTTTAGAATATGCGGAAAAATTGGTAACAAGTCGCGGCGCGGCAAGGGATTGGGTAGAAAAGGGACGCTGCTTAAATAGGCTTAAACGCTACGATGAAGCTTTGGAATGTTTAGATAAGGCTATTGAAAGTGACTCCAATTATGCGAGGGCTTGGGCGAATCGAGGCGATGTACTCGACAGTCTTAAACGCTACGATGAAGCATTAGCATCCTTAGATCGGGCGCTCGAACTTGACGAGTATGATCCGTGGCATTGGGCTAAGCGAGGTTATCTACTTAACAACCTCAAACACTATAAAAAAGCCTTAGTATCTTACGATCGGGCGATCGAATTTGATGCCAATAATCAGGGGGTTTGGTTTCTTCGAGGTCTTTTACTCGACACACTCAAACGTTATGAAGAAGCCTTAGCATCCTTTGATCGGGCGATCGAACTAGATGCCAATTATCAGTCGGCTTGGGCTTTACGAGGCGATGTGCTCTACAACCTCAAACGCTATGAAGAAGCCTTAGAATCTTACGATCTGGCGATCGAACTTGATGCCAATTATCAGCGGGCTTGGGCTAATCGAGGCGGTGTACTCAACAACCTCAAACGCTATGATGAAGCCTTAGCATCCTTTGATCGGGTGATCGAACTTGATGACAATTATCAGTGGGCTTGGAGGTGGCGAGGCTATGTACTCAACAATCTCAAACGCTACGAAGAAGCCTTAGTATCCTACGATAAAGCGCTCGAACTAGATGCCAATGATCATTGGGCTTGGGCTAATCGAGGCGATGTACTCAGCAACCTCGAACGCTACGATGAAGCCTTAGTATCTTACGATCGCGCGATCGAACTAGATCCCAATTATCGATGGGTTTGGGTTAATCGAGGCGGTGTACTCAACAACCTCAAACGCTATGATGAAGCCTTAGTATCTTACGATCGCGCGATCGAACTAGATGCCCATCTTCAGTTGGCTTGGACAGTTCGAGGCGATGTACTCAGCAACCTTGAACGCTATGAAAAAGCCTTATCATCTTACGATCGGGCGCTCGAACTAGATGCCAATTATCAGTCGGCTTGGACACTTCGAGGCGATGTACTCAACAACCTCAAACGCTATGATGAAGCTTTAGCATCCTTTGATCGAGCGATCGAACTTGGTGATCAATCTTCATCTGTCTTCTTCAACCGTGCCATTGCCATTCTCGGATTGAATCGCTGGGATGAAGGTATCGCCGCCTTAGACGACGCATTCCAACGCTTTGAATTAGACGACGAAGCTGAGGCAGAAGATGCCGATTTAATTATCCGCAACCTGTTCATCAACACGCACGATCTAGCGATATCTCAAACTCGCATCACCAGCATAATTGCAGTTTACAAAAAACACGATGTCATCTCAATATTAGGACAAGGAATTGTGCGAAATATCCCCGCGCTAATGTCAGAAATGGTAAGCGACAAAGCCGCACGCACTTGGTTAGAATTGTGGCAAGAACTAACCAGCAAGTACGACGAATTCCAAATTCCCATCCGCCTGCTGAATGCCGCTGTCCGCTATAAGGAAACCAAGGGCGACAGACGAGTTTTGCTAGAACTTGCGATCGAAGAACGCAATTTATTAGAACCATTGGTGTCAACAAAACCAGAACAAGCTGACAACTAAACTTGCAATAATTTAGATAAGCAGCAATTTACACTATACACTTAACATTGTGTAAGTCCTTTTATGTAATATGTTATGCAAAATCCCCGCCAAATAGCCTTTCTCGCACTCCGCGAAGTCCACCGCCGCGGTGCATTCGCAGATGCCGCACTCGATCGCGCTTTCAGCAATTCTCAACTCAACGACCTTGATCGGCGTTTAGTCACAGAATTAGTTTACGGTAGCGTCAGGAGAATGCGATCGATCGACTTTATCATCGACAAACTAGCAACAAAGAAATCCTCCCAACAACCGCCCGAACTCCGCACCATCTTACATTTAGGCTTATATCAACTCGAATATCTCAACCAGATTCCCCCCTCCGCCGCCGTCAACACCACCGTTCAACTAGCAAAAGAAAACGGATTTTCAGGACTCAGCAGTTTTGTTAACGGTTTGTTGCGCCAATACATCCGTTTAACAGATAACGACTTAAACCCATTAACAGTTACTAATTATAAATCAACCGTCGAACGCCTAGGAATTCTGCACAGCTTCCCCGAATGGCTGGTAAAATTGTGGATCGAACAAATAGGCGAAACCGAAACCGAACAACTCTGTGAATGGTTCAACCAATCCCCCACAATTGACCTGAGAATCAATCCCTTAAAAAGCTCGATCGCCCAAATCGAAGCTGCCTTCAAATCCCACAACATCTCAACTAGCAGAATCCCCAACTTGCCACAAGCATTAAGACTAAATGGCAGCATCGGCGCAATTCAAAACCTCCCCGGATACAGCGAAGGTTGGTGGACAATCCAAGACAGCAGCGCTCAATTAGTCACCCATTTACTAGGGCCCCAGCCAGGGGAAACCATCATCGACGCCTGCGCCGCGCCGGGGGGAAAAACCACCCACAGCGCCGAATTAATGCAGGATGAAGGCACAATTTATGCCTGCGACAAAACCGCCAGCAGACTCAAAAAACTTAAAGAAAATGCAGACAGACTCCAGATGAAATCAATTAAAATTCATACCGGAGACAGCCGCCATTTCCCAGAGTTTGTTAACCTCGCAGACAGAGTTTTACTAGACGCACCTTGTTCTGGCCTCGGAACCCTCCACCGCCGCGCCGACGCCCGCTGGCGCCACACGCCCGAAAATATTCAACAACAATCTCAACTGCAATCGGAATTGCTAGCAAATGCAGCGACATTTGTCAAGCCCGGCGGCGTATTAGTTTATGCAACTTGCACAATTCATCCGTTGGAAAATGAAACAGTTATTCGATCGTTCTTAGACAGCAATCCTCACTGGCAAATCGAACCGCCAACAATTGATTTACCCGTACAGCCATCACCCGAAGGATGGGTGAAAGTGTGGCCGCACCGAAATCAAATGGACGGATTTTTTATGGTGAGGCTAAAGCAATTGAAAAAGGAGTAAAGTCCTTACTCCAAACCGATAGTTTAATATCCCGGTTCTTGATAAGCTGGCTCTTCATAAGCAGGTTCTTGATAAGCAGGCTCTTGATAAGCAGGCTCTTGCGGTGGGTAATACCTCGGTTGAGGATTGGGATTGTAAGGTACGATCGCACCATCCTCATTCACAATCATCCCCCGAATAATCCTCTTAGGCTCCACCGGTTTGGCCTTAATACTACCTTTGCGGCCCTCCAACTCCGGCAACTTTGGAAACTTCTCAACCGGCATTCCCTTAACAGCTTGACTCATAAAATCGCGCCAATTATACGCCGCCGTACCGCTAGTTCCCCAAGTGGGATAATTGTCATCATTTCCTAGCCAAACCCCAGTCACCACCTGTGGAATGTAACCAATAAACCACAAATCCCTGACATTTTCCGAAGTACCAGTTTTGCCTGCTACAGCGCGATCGTTTAAAGCAGCAGGCCCCCCCGTACCGTCTTGCACAACACCCTCCAACATCCAAGTAGTAATCGCAGCACTATCCTTATCCAAAACCCGCTTCGGTTTAAAATTAGCCTGATAAATCACATCTCCCCGCTGATTAATCACCCGCTTAATGCCGTGGGCTTCAATAAAATTCCCTTGCGCGGCTAAAGTACCGTAAGCATTGGTTAACTCCAGCAAATTCACCTCCGAAGAACCCAAAGCCAGGGAATAAATCGGACTCAATTTAGACTTAATTCCCATATCGTGGGCTAATTTTATCGTCGGTTCAAACCCCACATCCATCAACACCTTCACAGCTACGACATTCACCGAACGCGTCAAAGCATCAGACATCGATCGCCAACCGCTAAATTTTTTGCCATAATTATTCGGTTGATAGCCGTCGATAATAATTGGTTCATCTTCGTAACCGTCATAGGGAGAAAAACCAGCCGCCATCGCCGCGGCATAAACCAACCCTTTAAACGTCGATCCGGGCTGCCGCAAAGCCTGCGTAGCGCGATTAAATTCACTTTCCTTAAAATTTCCCCCTCCTACCAGGGCTTTAACTTCCCCAGTCTTAGTGTCCATAGAAACTAAAGCGGCCTGTTCAAAACCCTGACGGCGGCCATCAACTTCGATCGCATCTTTAACCACCTGTTCCGCTATTTTCTGCCACTTCAAATCCACCGTCGTCTCAACAGTCAAACCGCCAGCTTCCAAAGCATCCTGAGAAACATAGTGAGGCAATTCCTTCCGAATGTAACTAGCAAAATAAGGCGCGACTACTTTAAATCGCTTCGGGGCACTTGGTTTAACGGCGATAGGTTCCGCCATTGCCTGCTTCGCCTCAGCCTCTGTAATTACCTTCGCTTCCTGCATTTGTTGCAGCACCAGATTGCGGCGTTTCTTAGCAATATCGGGATTAACTAAAGGCGAATATTCGCTCGGTGCCGGTGGCAAACCCGCCAAAGTTGCCATCTCTGCCAAAGTTAATTTATCTACTGTTTTGCTAAAGAAAACCCAAGCCGCATCCGCCACCCCGTAAGCATCCGAACCCAAATAAACCAGATTTAAATACCGTTCTAAAACTTGGTCTTTACTCAACTCTCGCTCTATTTTCTGAGCTAAAAGAGCTTCCCGGACTTTCCGCCTAATACTTCTTTCCTGATTGAGAAAAACAACGCGAGCCAATTGTTGCGTAATTGTACTGCCGCCTTGCACTAAATCTCTTTCTATCAAATTAGAAACAATCGATCGCACAATACCTTGATAATCCACCCCGCGATGTTGGTAAAAACGGCGGTCTTCTATGGCAATAAAAGCTTTAACCAACAGTTCGGGAATTTCTTTAAGTTTCAGTTTATCTCTAGTTGCAGGTCCCGACTGCAACAAAATCGTATTATCTGCCGCCTTAATTGTCAGCGTTCCGTCGCGGTTAAAGGCTGACAAATCGTTAACATCCGGCAAACCTTTGTCTAATGTGTACAAAATCCATAAACCGTAGATTAAAGCGCCCCCGCCTATACTTGCCACACCTAAACTTATCCAAAATCTAGGGCGGCGGGGGATACGTTTTTTAGTATTTTCCTGCGGTGCGCTATTTTCCTGTAGTTCCGTATTTATCTGCAGTTGGGTGTTTGGCGATGCGCTATTTTCCCGCAATTCCCTACTATCCGATTTTTGGGGTGATTTAGTTCCCAGCACACTTAATCCCGGCCGCAACAATTCTTTTCCCTTGGTTTGCAAGCTGGTAACTTGAGGTTCAATTTCCAACCAAGCGATTAAGCGCTTCAATCCTTGCCAATTGCGATTGACTATTGGATATCGAGCGTATTCTGGCTCTAAATATTCCGACTCTAAATATTCTGACTCTAAATATTCTGACTCTTCTAGAGGTGCAGCATCTTCTGATACCACATACTCGGATCGCTCATCCCTTGTCCGTGTAGAAAATTCCGCCTCCGATTCCGGCGAGTTGAGCTTATTACCCTTCGCAGGCTTCGGCGGTTCTCGATCGGAATTACCGCTTATTGCGTTAGTGACTTTGCTCAATGTATCTTTGATATTTGAGAAAAATTCTGCCACGATCAGACCTTCAAACCTCATCAAGTCCGATTAAAAATTAAAAATTAAAAAAGCTAGCCTTCTTCAATTCTTAATTTTTAATTCGACATTTTTTCTTGAATAATACGCTGCCTTGAATTAGATTCTTTGAATTAAAAACTTTTTAATTCACAACTCGAAATTCAAAACTTTTCTTAACGCTGCAGAGCTTGGTATTTTTTTGAGAAGTGAATTAGGTTTTTTGAATTCAAAATTTTTTAACTCAAACCTCAAAACTCTGCTTAACTCGCATGACCCAGTGCCAAGGCTGCTACCAGCATACCCAAAACCAGGAAAGGCTGAGCACTTGCCTGATATTTAACATCATTTTCCAGGGGATTACGCAAAAAGTACATATCCTGAAAAGTAATTTGGGGAATTATCAGCAGCAGCAGAATGACAGCGTAAAGGTTTTGGTGGATGCTGATCAGGTAGCCTGCAATCCCAGCTTGAAAGATGTCGATCATCAAAACGCAAATCCAAGCTGCGGTGCTGATGCCAAACATCACTGGTAAAGATTTTAACCCTAATTGCCGATCGCCTTCAACACTTTTGAAATCGTTGACGATCGCAATCCCCAGCCCTGCCAAACTGTAAAACAGGGTCAAGATCATAATCGTGGGATCTAGTGTACCAAACAAAGCTTGACCCGCCCACCAAGGCAGGGCAATGTAGCTAGCACCCAGGGCATAATTTCCCAACCAGCCATTCTGCTTCAGTTTCAGCGGGGGCGCAGAGTAGATATAAGCTAGAAACGCGCCGCCGAGAGTCAAAACAGTCATTATCGGGAATTCATGACCCGCCCACAAGTCTAGAGCATAAGCCACCCCAATGCCAGCCGCTAATAATACCAAAATTTGCGTTACTACTTGGGGAATCGAGATGATACCGGAGGGAATCGGACGGTAGGGCTCGTTAATGGCGTCGATGTCGCGATCGTAAAAATCGTTCAAAGTTTGAGTGTACCCGGCCAGCAACGGCCCTGACATCAACATACAAGCTGCTGCGATCAAGAAATTCTCTAGGTTCCAAACATAGTTTCCAGAAGACGCAGCCCCGCACACCACGCCCCAAATTAAGGGAATCCAGGTAATCGGTTTCATCAATTGCAAGCGAATCTTCCAGATGGAAGTTTCCCCGCTAGCAGCCCCTTTCATGCCCAACAGTTGCCGAGTTTTGGCACTGCGGTTTTCGGTAGCAGCACTTTCCGGTGCAGCTTCTGGGGAGATTTGGGATGGAGGAGAGTCAGACATAATTTGATGTTAGCGGTACTGCTACTATTGTGTCGTTTTGCATTTCAATAATAATTCAGATAGCTTACCACTGATATTTAAGGCAGATTCTGGAAAACTTACCCTGGTTTGGAGTTGATGCTAGGGAAAAGTACGAGTTTCACAATATATTGAGATATCATTATTTTGTGTAAATGTCAAGATAATAAATACTTTTTTATAATTTTGCGCTTGCGCGCCTGCTGGGGGAGATTTTTGCCCGCAGGTGCATTTAATGTCAATTACCAGGAGGCGATCGAGTGTTTTGCCATACTACCCTTGAATCATCTCATCTGGCAGAAAATCTGGCAAAAATTCAGAATCTAGAACCTCGACAGCAGTGTAGATACATAATTTCGGAAACGTCTCTACAAGCAATCCAGTTTCAGCGCTTGCTTGTTCTGCTGCATCCGCATAGCATTGAGCCAATACCTCTTCAAGATATGGTTTGAGACTGGGGGAATCTTTCAGAGCTTGGCGAATGTGTCTGCGATGTTCGACAATGCGGCCTTTCCAACTACCGCTTCTTTGATCCGGTTGAAATTGCCACTTGAGCAAGTGCAGGAGAATTACCACCAGATTACTCTCTAAACTCCGGCGTTCACTTCGCCCCATGTCTTCTATTTCTGCAATCAGATTTTCCCAGTCGATGTTTGAATAGTTGCGAACCCGCAACTTTTCCACAGTGGTTTCCATCCATCTCAGGTAATCTGTATCATACAATTTTTGTGGTTCAACTTCTGATTTTGTTGTCATAAGCTGTTCGTGCTAACAACTGAAATTAACAAATATGGCGATAGGAATCAAAAGGCAGTCCCGTCCGTCGCTTGACTTCGACAACTGATTTGTAAGCGCCTTTTCTCTGCCTTTCTCTAACTATTTTTTCCGCAACATATCGATCTAAACCGCTGGCAATTAACTCTTCCGGCGAAAGAATATTTAACCGTTTCCAAGTGAACTGCAATTCTTTTTGATAATTGTAGCTGAAGCAAATCATCGGGGCGATGCGTCTGACGTGACTTTCGGGAACTCCGGCTATTTCTGATAACTCTTCGGCGTGGGTAAAAATGTAGCCTTCGTTTTGCAAAGATTCAATATCGTTGGCGTAGACGATCGGCAAACCCAAGATTCTGACCATATCGTCTTTGGTACACTCGTTAATATCTATTTTGCCGCGCACGTTTGCCAGTTCTTCGGCATTTGTCGCACTCGCCGGAACCAGTAAACCTCTGGGTGCGGTTTTGATGAGATAGCGCTTTTTCAAACTAAAAGCAGTAACAATTTGAGCAATCCACACGATCGTACCCAAATTAGTTGAAGAAGATACCGCTAGTGCTGCTAAAGTAATGGCAACACCCCATCCCATCCAACTACGAATATTTGACTTTTGGCCTGCATAGGCGATCGCCAATCCGCCGAAGTAGGGAATAAAAGCATACCACACCCAGTTTGGAGTTTGACGCAGCCAGTATAAATCTTGAGACACTTTAGTTATATCCTTAAATAGCTGTGATCTCACACTTATTTCAATCCCACTTTTTTAACAATGGGCTTCCTTCTTCCTTCTTCCCTCGGACTGACATCCGTTACATCCGTTACATCCGTTGCCGAACTTCCTTCTTCCGACTTCCATCGGACTGACATCCGTTACATCCGTTACATAATCCGTTGCCGAACTTCCTTCTTCCTTCTTAATTACAATTCTCGCAGCAATTTTTGGCGTTTTTCTTCATATTCTTCGGCGGTAATTGCGCCCATATCGTAAAGTTTTTTTAATTCGCCGATCGCCCCGGTTACATCTTTTGCCGCTCTGAGGGCATACCCAGATGGCAACGTGCCGCCATTGTACTGAACCTGAAAAGCTTGTTCCGACATCAGCAGCAGACCGATAAAATCGAAAAATGCGATCACTGACGGAATTAATGTCCAAGAAAATAACAAGTATAATACCCCTGCTAAGTTGTTACCCAAATAAAATTTGTGAACTCCGAAACCTCCTACAAAGAAAGCTAACGCAACTGCTACGGTTTTATCTTTTACCATTTTTACTTTCCCCAGTTTTTTATTTTAACTTCCGCGATCGACCTTTAACTATCGACCTTTCACGATCGAGCTAAGTAATCTTACTAATTTTTACTCATTTACTTGGGTTTTTGCGAAACTTAGACATCGCAAAATACAGCAGAACTATACCGACTTGAGCTTGTAGAATCACCAAGTAGCCTCTCAAAAAATAATTTAGTTCGCTGCCTGAATTGAGAGAAAATATTAAAATGCCCAAGGCTGCGTAGGGTGCGAAACGCATCCAACTCGGCGTTCCCTCTAACTTGTGGCTGTTCAAATTGCTCATTGGGTTTAAGCCTCATCCTAAATTAAAATTTAGCTATCAATTAGCCGGATTGTCAACTTCCGTTTGGTACGATCGCCCGCGTCAGTCTCTCAATCATCAGCCGACAAGATATTACTTCCATGTTAAACCAAGTTTTTCCGCTAAAGTAAGGGAACCGGGCGGGCAGATCTGGATCTGTGGCTGAGATTACAGATTAGGGTGAACCCGCCCCTATAGGAATTCCGGTTATTTTACCGGGCTAGATATCAGGGGCGAACCGAACACCATAGTGCTGTTTTTGGCAAGAGTCGATCGCCCTGACGAGCACTGTCAAAAAAAACCGATTAATTCACAATTATTAACAACCGCCCGAATTAACTCGCGCCGCCACCCAAAAGAAACAGACTCAGGAGAGTACCGCTGTTCCAAAGACTGTGGAGAAGCATAGGAGCAAGGAGATTGCGCGATCGCGTGTACACAAACCCCAAAACCGCACCCAAAGTCGCCAAAGGCAGAATTTCAGAGACACTCAAGTGAGCCACCGCAAACAAAAAAGCAGAAGCTGCGATCGCTCCCCAAACAGGCAGATAGCGAGTCAGAGAAGGCAGTAGAAAGCCCCGAAACACAATTTCCTCAAAAACCGGAGCCGCGATCGCAGCAGTGCCGAAAAACACCGCTAAAGCCACGTTGTCTCTACCTTCGAGAACGATCGGCAAAATCGGATTACTGCCACCTTGTCCCTGCCAAAATTGCTGATTAATCAGCGACACCAAAACTACCAAAGGCAAAGCAACAAAATAGCCGCCAAAACCCCACAAAAACCAACTTCCCCGCCAATTAATCCGAAACCAACCTTCAGGCAAAGGCAAAAAAGACTTGATCGAAAAATACAGTACCGAAAGCCCCCCAGCCGACAGCAACAAATAAGTAGCAAAGATATAAAAAGCCTTGTCGCGCGGGTCAAAAGTAGCAGGATTGAGTTTTAAAACAGCCAGAGAAACTGGCAGCAACAAATAGGGAATCAAGATTTGCCCGACAAAGAAAAAGCCGACCACAAGCACCTGCCAAACAATCTCACCGTCCCAAGGCACATCCCAAGTCAAGCTCGCATTTCGCGCCAACACCGGGCCGGAACCTGCTGTATCTAACTGCTTCCGCTGCAACAGCCACTGCACGGTCAAACCAACCAGCAAAACCGTACCAATACAAAGTGCGATCGCCGGAAAGCCAACTATAATTGCCAACTTTTCTACAGCTTGCTCAGCCGTTACTTGCTCTGCTGCTTGCAGCGCCGCCAGATCTTTAGAACGTTCTTGGAGCTTGTAAAGTTGAGCTAGAGCGCGATAGCGAAACCAGCCATCCAAAGACTTTTTAATGCGCGGCTCGGCATCCGGCAGTAGTTGAGCCGGATTGCTCCAAATTCCAGTTAAAACTTGAGCAGTTACCACCGAAGCATCGTCATCAATTTTAGTTTTGTAGCGCTCAACTAAATTTTTCCAATTTTGCAGCGCCGCCTCAGTTTTGCCACTGCTTGCCTGCAAAATTCCCAATCGCAAGTCAAGTTCGTTTAGCAGCACAGACTGTTGATTGATAGACTCTGACAAAGCCTTGTTTTGAGCCAAATTCAGAGTATTATCTTCAGACTTGGAGGCGATGGTAGACTGAATTACTTTAAATTGTGATTGACTTGTTTCGAGACTTTTGCCAGCCGAGTCTCGCGCTTCTTGATATTGCGTCAAAGCCGTATTTAAAGGATCTGCACCGACAATATTGTTGCGCGCCGAACTTAAATTAGCACTCTGATTATTTTCTCCTTGCCACTCCGAGGCGTGCAGCAGCAAATTTGTCTGGTAGAGTTCCAGCCGGCTTTGAATTTGCGGCTGATTCCAACTAGCAAGTAAAGATAAACCGACCATGGCGATCGCGATCGCCGTTAAAATACCTAAAATAACCCGCTTCAGTGTCATTCCTGCTTTTCCGTCCCGCGCGAATCCGTGGCTAAATCTTTTCCGTCTTTCATCATAGGTCGTTGCAGACGAGAGTACCCCCACAACTGGTAAAATTTCACTGGCTCATCTTTTTGACTCGTCTCGCACCCGAAGACTGGGTAAGGCGTGCACCGCGCACCCGAAGCGCGTAACAGGCTAAATCTAAAATCTAAAATCTAAAATCTAAAATCGAATGACTCGCATTATCTTAGTCCGTCACGGCAAAAGCACATACAATCAAGAACGCCGCATCCAAGGCCGCCTCGATAAATCAATTTTGACAGAAGCAGGCCGCAGCGCCGCCCTGCAAGTAGGCGACACACTCAGCAGTATCGCCTTTGATGCCGCCTATACAAGTCCCCTGAAACGAGCCAAAGAAACAGCAGATATCATCCTGTCGCGCTTGACAAATCCGCCACAACTCCAGCCAACTGATAATTTGATGGAAATCGATTTGCCTCTGTGGGAAGGAATGCTCCGCCAAGATGCGATCGACAAATTCCCCGCAGCATATCAGCAGTGGCAAAAACAGCCCGACAAATTTTCCATGAAACTGCCATCTGCTGACGGAGAAATCGAACACTTTCCCGTATTGGCAATTTTTGCTAACGCTCGTCATTTTTGGCAAGAACTTTTATCGCGCCACCAAGACGGCACAATTCTAGTAGTAGGTCACAACGGAATCAACCGCGCTCTCATCGCCACCGCGTCGGAAATTACCCCGGATTACTATCAATCAATTCAACAGTCAAATTGCGGAATTAGTGTCATTAATTTTGGCCCTTCCCCTGTTACCAACGACAAACTCGGAGAGCCAAAAAAGAAAGTTGCAGTTCAATTAGAGTCAGTGAATTTAACTTCCCATACCGGGGAAATTTTTCCCAAACCGAGGGACGGACACCAAGGCCCGCGATTGTTGCTGGTGCGTCACGGCGAAACCGACTGGAATAAAGCAGGTAAATTTCAAGGGCAAATAGACGTACCTCTCAACGAGAACGGTCGTGAACAATCCCGGCGAGCAGCAGAATTTCTCAAGGATGTAAAATTAGATTTTGCGATCAGCAGTTCCATGCTGCGCCCGAAAGAAACTGCGGAAATTATTCTCAAATATCACGGCGGTTTGCAACTGGAACTCCGCGATGAGCTAAGAGAAATCAGCCACGGACTTTGGGAAGGAAAGTTTGAATCAGAAATCGAACAATCCTATCCGGGTTTGCTCGAAGAATGGAAAACATCTCCTGAAACAGTGCAAATGCCCGAAGGAGAGAATTTGCAGCAAGTTTGGACGCGGGCGATCGCATCTTGGCAAGAAATTGTACAATCTGTTTCTGGTACTGGGATTGTGGTTGCTCACGATGCCATTAACAAAGCTATTCTCTGCCACCTATTCGGCTTGGAACCAGAACATTTCTGGAAATTCAAACAAGGAAACGGAGCCGTTAGCGTGATTGATTATCCCCACGGCCCCGATGGTTTGCCGGTATTGCAGGCGATGAATGTCACAACTCATTTGAGCGGCGGCGTTTTTGACAAAACAGCAGCCGGAGCACTGTAATCGGTAAAGTGCTGGGCGCGAACCCGTAGATGTACCGGTCTGCTGTTTGACGATTAGGCCTTCGATCCCCCCTAGCCCCCCTTCTTAAGGGGCGGACAGGAGCCTTCTCAAAGTCAACCCCTACTCCCCTTTTTAAGGGGGATTTAGGGGGATCGAGACTCGTGTCAAAGCGAAATTTATCAAAGCTTTTAGGCTTAAGTTAACACCAATGTCCACCGCTACACTTCGCCCGCCTAAAAAATGTTTGAATTTTTATAGCAACTGCCAAGATGGTTAGGACGTTCTTAATTACTGAAACCGTTGATTTTATTGCTTCTTCCTTCTTCCTTCTTCCTTCTTCCTTCTTCCTTCTGTTATATGAGCCGCGAACTGCTACAAAATGTACGAGTGCTAGATCCAGTTTCAGGGAGCGATCGCATCGCTGATATTCTGATTGCTGAAGGTAATATCAAAGCAGTTGAGGAAAAAATTGCTGAGTTTCCCGCTGACACAGAAGTGCGGGATTGCCAGGGACTGATTTTGGGGCCGGGGTTAACTGATATCTACAGTCACAGCGGAGAACCGGGTTTTGAGGATCGAGAAACCCTGGAATCCTTGATGCAGGCTGCGGCGGCTGGGGGTTTTACGCGAGTGGCGATTTTGCCGGATACCTCCCCACCTGTTGACAATTTGGCTGGTTTAGCTTTGTTGCAGCAACATATCCGCAATTTGTCGCCGGGGCTGCCCCGCTTGTATTTTTGGGGCGCGCTGACAGCGGGCGTTAAAGGTCAGCAGATGGCCGAGTTGGGCGAGCTGGCCTCCTGTGCAGTGGTGGGTTTTGCGGACGGTTTGCCGCTGTCTAATCCGGCTCTGGTGAGGCGTTTGCTGGAGTATATCAAGCCTTTGGACAAGTCTGTGGCTTTGTGGCCGTGCGATCGAACTTTAGCAGGAAAGGGCGCGGCGCGGGAGGGCGCGGTGTCGGTGCGCTTGGGTTTACCAGGAATTCCGGCGAGTGCGGAAACTTCGGCTTTGGCGGCAATCCTAGAGTTGGTGGCATCTGCGGGCACTCCGGTACACATTATGCGCGTTTCTACGGCGCGCAGCGTGGAATTGATTCGAGATGCGAAGGCGCGGGGTTTGCCGGTGAGTGCGAGTGTGACTTGGATGCACTTGCTGTTGAATGTCGGGGCAATTTCAGGAAACTCTCAAGATTCCGGCGGGAGAAATGCTCTGACTGCTTCGTTGGCCTACGATCCGAATTTACACCTAGAACCGCCGTTGGGCAATCTCAGCGACCAATTAGCGCTGATTCAAGCTGTGAAAGATGGCGTAATTGATGCGATCGCGATCGACCACAACCCGCATACTTATGAGGAGAAAACTGTGGCTTTTGCTGATAGTCCGCCGGGGGCGATCGGCTTGGAATTAGCTTTGCCTTTACTGTGGCACGGACTGGTAGAAACTGGCGAGTTTTCGGCTTTGGAACTGTGGCGGGTTTTGAGTACCCTGCCGGCCGTTTGTATCGGGCAAACCCCCGCGACGGTTGCAGCGGGAGTCTCTGCTGAGCTGATTTTGTTCGACCCGCAAATGAGTTGGACTGTTGACGGGCAAAGTCTGAAGTCGCGATCGGCAAATACGCCTTGGTTGGGACAGCAATTAGCAGGAAAAGTTGTACAAAGCTGGATTAATTGATTCTTGCGATTGAAATTCATCTGTTGTAGAACAGGCATCTTGCCTGTTTCTCAAAGTAGAACAAAAGTAGAACAGGCATCTTGCCTGTTTCTGGGAATGCTGGATGAGGTGACTCAGAAAAGAAGATAAATACATGATTGCTGCTTTTGATTCGTGGAATTCTCCACCGCTAGACTTGACATTGGATCTGGGCGAAATTCATGTTTGGCGTGTGTCTCTGGCTCAAACAGAATCTTGCTTGCAGAGTTTACAACAGACTCTCTCAGCAGACGAGCGGACAAAAGCCGAGGGTTTTCACTTTCCCAAAGGTCGATCGCAATTTATTGTGAGTCGTGGCGCGCTGAGAGCGATTCTGAGTCGTTATCTTAACATAAATTCTCACATTTTGCGCTTTGACTACAATCCCTACGGCAAACCCTCCCTCATCGTCGCCCAAGGTGGAAATACCCTGCGTTTCAATTTGTCTCACTCAGGAAACATGGCTCTAATTGCAATTACCAAAGAGCGAGATATTGGTGTCGATATTGAAGGCATAAATCCCAACTTTCCTTGCCTGGAAATTGCTGAAAAGTTTTTTTCACCCTTAGAAAATTCTGTGTTGCTTTCGCTCCCAGAACATCTCCAACCCAGAGCTTTTTTCACTTGCTGGGTTCGCAAAGAAGCATACATTAAAGCAGTCGGCAAAGGACTTTCTATTCCTCTGAATCAGTTTGATGTCAGCCTAGAACCAGGAAAACCAGCAGCACTGTTAAATGTTGAAGACAACCCCGAAGAAGTATCGAGATGGTCTTTAATGGAATTAATTCCCAGTTCAGATATGGTGGCGGCTGTTGCGGTTGCAGGAGATTGCTCGAAACTTCATTGTTGGCAGTGGACAGGGGAGTTGTGAGTTCTACCGATCGCCAAGGGTAAAAAATAACGGCAACGGTCGCTGGAAGATATCTACTGGTTGCACCTCCAAGCTATTGTATTGCACACACTCCATAGACAAATAAGGACACAAAAAAAGTTGTGTCCTTATTTGTCTATTCGACTGCAATTTGCCACCCTACAACAGATTTTAAAATTTAACCAAATCGATACCCAAATCCGCGTACCGTAATGATATATTCCGGTTGACCCGGATCTATTTCCAACTTTTCGCGTAGCCAGCGGATGTGAACATCAACTGTTTTGCTGTCTCCGATAAAATCTTGACCCCAAATTTTTTCCAGCAACTGATCGCGAGACCAAACTCGCCGGGGATAGCTCATAAATAGTTCTAGTAAGCGAAACTGTTTAGGAGAAAATTTCACTTCCAGACCGCGAACCAACACCCGGCACTCTTCAGGATACAGAGTTATGCTCTTATATTGCAGCGTCCTCGGTTCCGGTAACCGACTGAGACGCTGGCGCCGCATCAGCGCCCGACAGCGAGCGATAAACTCCCGCATTCCAAAAGGCTTGGTCAGATAATCATCCGATCCGGCTTCGAGGTAAAAAGCGCAATTGTTGGCACTTCCTCTAGCACCGATAATCAAAATAGGGACGGGATTTCCTTGATGCCGTAACATTCGACACAAATCCAAACCGTTAATTGAATCCATAATTAACAGGTTGAAGGCAAATTCACCGTGGTATGACGAAGAAGCCTGTACAGAAGGCAGAGCGTTGCGCCCGTCGCTAGTAACCACCACCTCATAGCCCTGTTCTTTAAGGGCTAAAGCTAGCATTTCCCGTAACAGATCTTCACCTTCCAATAACAAGATACGGCCGGCTTGTCCAACAGCCAACCTTGAAGGACATTCGCTTAATTCAGCAGAAGACATAAATATCAGTGGGAGTGATGTTTGTATGTGGCTAGCGCGAGGTACCTTCTTCAGTAGCTGAGGCACTCTCGCGCTGCGATCGCTTGTACGAAGGATCGCCATTTGTTCAATCGCTTAGAATCTTTCGCCAGTCCATCCCACAGACACGCGCTCGACCTTTGCTACTTGCTCATGCAAGGAATACAACCGTAGAGCAGTTGCCGGAGCCGCGCTGTCTGCCTGGGTCCAGGCCACAGAAGTCTGGTCATTTTTCGGGGTCGGTGTTAATTTCATAAAACATTGCCCGCTGTTAATTGACCACATAACACCCAATCTAGAGGGATATGCTTGTTATACTACTCTTAAAAGGTTATTAAAAGGTAAAATTTTGGTAATCAATTGGTTAAATTATTAACGTTAAGTAATATAACGGTAAAGTTGCGATCGCACTTTAGAGCTTTTTTTAATAATACAATAATAAATTGACCAAAAGTCTTTTTTTCCCGTGCCCGCTACGATCGACGATAGCAAGTAAAAATTCTGTAGACTGCCTATCATGTTGCTGCATTTGAGTACCTGGCCCGAGGTAGAAGCTTATCTCGAAAGCTCGCGAGGCATAATTATCCCGATCGGCTCCACCGAACAGCACGGGCCCACCGGCTTGATCGGCACTGACGCCATTGCTGCCAAGGCGATCGCTCGCGGTGTCGGCGAAGCTGCCAATGCCTTAATCGGCCCGACAATTAATGTAGGGATGGCCTTGCACCACACCAGCTTTCCCGGCACAATCAGCCTCCGACCGCAGACGCTGATACTCGTAATCAGGGATTATATCACATCTTTGGCAAAAGCGGGATTTGAGAAATATTTCTTCATTAACGGTCATGGCGGCAACATTGCCACCATGAAAGCAGCATTTTCCGAGACTTACGCGCATTTGTCTGACTTAAATTTACCAAATGCCGATCGAATCCAGTGTCAAATCGGCAACTGGTTCATGTGCGGATCAGTCTACAAACTAGCAAAAGAATTGTACGGAAACCAAGAAGGTTCCCACGCCACCCCCAGCGAAATCGCCTTAACCCAATACCTTTATCCAGAAGCAATCAAGCAAGCTCCGCTTTCGGAACAAGTCGCTTCCGGGCACAAAATTTACGGTGCCGCTGACTTCCGCCGCCGATTTCCCGACGGCAGAATGGGTTCAAATCCCGGCTTAGCAACCCCCGAACAAGGTCAGCAGTTTTACGAATTAGCAGTCAAAGAATTGACTAATAATTATCTGGAGTTTTTAAGTTCCGATTAACATTTTTTCTTCTCGTTACCAGGAAGCTCCTGGTAACGAGGAAAAATCTCAAACTATTCTATATTTTACAGTTATGAGTGAGTCCGCGACATGATATTTCATATCTATTCCGGCTACCCCGGAATGATATCAAATTCGCGCTTCATCGTCGGGCGTAAAGTCTAATAAAGCTGCCAATAAATAATTCGCGCAATTTTCATTTTTTTAACATCGAGTCAACAGTCAACAGTCAACAGTCAACAGTCAACAGTCAACAGTCAACAGTCAACAGTCAACAGTCAACAATTACGGACACTGCAACCGGAATCGATATCATCTATCTTAGAAAGACTATATCTCCCGATTAACCATCGGGAGAATATCAAAACTATTCCACAATCCAAGGAGTTAAACAAGGTGTCCAAGCACTCAATTCTTCTTCCTTGAACCAAAGGCTAATTTCCGCACGGGCAGTCTCGACAGCATCAGAACCGTGAATCAGATTACGGCCGACATTGACGGCAAAATCTCCCCGAATTGTCGCAGGTTCTGCATTCAGAGGATTTGTGGCGCCAATGATTTTTCTCGCCGATGCCACAACGCCGTCGCCTTCCCAAACCATCGCCACTACAGGGCCTGAAGTGATAAAGTTTACCAATCCAGCAAAGAAGGGTTTTTCTTTGTGAACATCATAATGTTGTTCCGCTAGTTCGCGACTCGCCGTCATTAGCTTCATACCAACTAGCTTAAAGCCCTTGGCTTCAAAACGACCGATAATTTCGCCGACGAGTCCGCGCTGTACGCCGTCGGGCTTAATCGCTAAAAAAGTCCGTTCCAAGATTAACTCCTATAATTGTGTTAACTGATCCAAAAGATAGAGTAACTCACAACGCACCTAAAGGCAATTCTGAGAATTGGAAATTGTCATTTTGAGGCTGATGACCGCAGGAAGAATGAAGAAGGAATAAGAAGAGGGAAGAGAAAAGAGGGAAGAAGCAATAAAAGCAAGGGTTAAAAAAACCGGGTTTCTCATAAAAATTTTTGTTTAGCAGCGATGAATCTCCGAAGAAACCTGGTTTCGAGACTCCTATGCGTCTAGGAATGATTGGCAGGGATCATCCCGATTTTGTAAAAAGCATTTTTTAGCAGTTTGAGCAGAATGCTCATTTGCCTATATTAAGTTAATCAGCCTTTAAATTATCGGTCAATAAATAATCAAACTTTTGTGGCGTGGCTTTGAGCAACGCCCGAAATATCCAATCTAAATGTATAGCAACCCTAAATCATTCGCGTAATTATTGTAGGGGCAATCCCCCCGTGGTTGCCCCGATAGATAGGGGGTAGGCAAAGAAAGGTACTACCCTACAAATTTACATGAATGATTTAGGATTGCTATAGAACATTGTATGTCTAGCGAACAAGATGCTCGATCTTCTGGCACAATATGATACAAGTCACAATTTCCTGTGACGGAAAACACTCTTACCTATGATATCAAATACAAATATGTATGATAATAAACACAATTATTTAGGCTCGAAAATATAGATAATTAACAGAGTTATGAAGATTATCTTGACAGGAACCATTTAGGCGAAAAAAGTATGAAAGCAATTGTAGCATTCATTGAACCGAAAAAGCAAGAGTTTGCAAAATTGCCCTTGTTTGACTTTCTAGCCAATAAACACATTCACGCGAATCAACGGCTAATTTTTGCACCTGTACTCGCTCCTTTGGCTGTGGGATTGAGCGATTTAAATAAATATGTATTGCGAGAATCTTCTAGTAATAGCAAAGTTCAGGAACTCATTAATAAATATACTTATAAAAAAAACTATTACTGGCACGACTATCTAGAATACCTAGAGGAACTAGGCTTAAACCAATTAATGAGTTACGGCGACTTCAGACTGCTTTGGGGTGAAGAAACTAAAAAAACTCGATCGCTCTGTTCAGTGCTTGAACGCTACGCTTGGAAAGCCTCTCCCATTGAGAAACTGGTGTTAGTGGAAGTCCTCGAAGGAACGGCAAAAGTTTTTTTTGAGGCGGCGCTAGGGCGTAGGTACAGTATTAGAACTTGACAAAAGTAGGAAAGCATGATAAGTGAATTTAGGAGCTTGTTAAATCC
>NZ_JAUBRA010000050.1:0-52439 GCF_036701555.1 Microcoleus sp. Pol10D4 | reverse complement strand
AGTCAACAGTCAACAGTCAACAGTCAACAGTCAACAGTCAACAGTCAACAGTCAACAGTCAACAGTCAACAATGCCCCCTAACCAATTAGTCATTAAAAATGCCCGAAAGCCATGAACTTGAAACAATCGAAATTCAACTCCTACTAGAGGGAATGTTTCGCTATTACGGATTCGATTTTCGCAATTATGCTCTTGCCTCTCTCAAGCGCCGTATTTGGAACACTATTCGCTCGGAACGGCTCACCACTGTCTCTGCACTTCAGGAAAAGGTACTTCACAATCCGGCTTACCTAGACCGTTTATTGCTGGACATTTCTGTCAATGTAACGGCGATGTTTCGTGATCCCAGCTTTTACCTGAGTTTCAGAAATAAAGTGGTGCCGCTGCTGCGTACTTATCCTTTTATTCGGATTTGGCACGCTGGATGTTCAACGGGAGAAGAAGTCTATTCTATGGCTATCTTGCTGCAAGAAGAAGGACTGTATGACCGTTGTCGGATTTACGCTACGGACATGAATGAATTAGTTTTGAAAACAGCCAAAACAGGGATATTCCCGCTGAAACAAATGCAAGAATATACGCAACTCTACCACCAAGCGGGGGGCAAGAGAGCGTTTTCTGAGTATTACACTGCTGCCTATGAAAATGCGATTTTTCGCTCTTCACTTAAAGATAATATTGTCTTTGCTCACCACAACCTAGCAACGGATAACTCTTTTAATGAATTTAATGTTATTTTATGCCGTAATGTGCTGATTTATTTCAATTCACACCTCCAAGAGCGGGTACACAAGCTTTTTTATGAGAGCTTGGTAATGTTTGGAGTTTTAGGCCTGGGCCATCAGGAGTCTCTGATTTTTACACCTTATGAAAAATACTATGAAGCACTTGAAAGTAGTGATAAACTCTACCGGAGAATTAAATAAAAAAAATTTTGAAATAGTGGTTGTGGGCACGTCTTTGGGAGGGCTAGAGGCTCTGACTGTTCTGCTGGCAGATTTGCCCAAAAGCTTTCCTTTGCCTATAGTTATTGTCCAACACCGCCATAAGAGTTCTCAGAATAGGCTTACTGATTTTTTACAACAGCAAAGCTCTCTCCAAATCACAGAGGCCCAAGACAAAGAGCCGATCGCACCTGGACGGGTTTACTTGGCTCCTGCTGACTATCACTTGCTAATAGAATCGCCCTCTGAGGAGGAGTTTAGCCTTTATGAAAACGACTTTACAGAATGGGGGGGCGTGGCAGTGGAGTCAATCCATAATTCAAAATCCCCAATCCCCTATCGCGGAACTCCTACATTTGCACTATCAACTGAGGCTCCTGTCTGTTACGCGCGGCCCTCAATCGATGTGCTGTTTGAGTCTGCTGCAGATGCCTTTGGGGAGAAAGTTATCGCCATAATTTTAACGGGAGCTAATTCTGATGGCACTGAAGGGCTGGCAAAAATTAAAGCTGAGGGAGGATTGACATTTGTGGAGGAACCGGCTTCGGCTCTATGCGCGACCATGCCAGCCTCCGCGATCGCAAATGTTGAAGTAGACTGGATTTTACCCCTCTCTAAAATTGCTCCCTGTTTAGTCAATTTGCTAAGAATTAAAGATTAAAAAAATTATGAATCTGCACTCCCCCCATCAAGTAAATGTCCTTTTAGTTGACGATCGCCCAGAAAATTTGGTAGCTCTAGAAGCTATCCTCAACAGCCCCTCTTATCATCTAGTACAAGCTAATTCGGGCGCGGAGGCTCTGAGATGTCTGCTTAATGAAGATTTTGCGGTAATTTTGCTTGATGTGCAGATGCCGGGAATGGATGGATTTGAGACAGCAACATTGATTCGCTCTAGAGATCGATCGCGATCGACTCCGATTATTTTTATCACAGCATTCAGCAGTAATGACACCCACGTGTTTAAAGGTTATTCTTTGGGTGCGGTGGATTACCTGTTCAAACCCTTGGAACCGGAAATATTGACCTCGAAGGTGGGGGTATTTGTGGAATTGTTCCAAAAAACAGTCGAGGTGAAACAGCAAGCAACACAGTTAGCTGCTGTTAATAGTGAACTAAGTAAAAGTGAAGAGCGGTTTCGCACTTTGTGTGCTTGTTCGCCGCTAGGAATTTACGTAGCTGACGTTGAAGGCCGCTGTACTTACATCAATCCCCGTTGTCAAGCAATTTGCGGGTTAACATTAGAGGAAAGTTTAGCAGAGATTTGGCAGCGGGAAGTTCATCCAGAAGATCGCGAGCGCGTAGTAGCCGATTGGTTAGCTTGGATTAAAGAAGGCAACGAATATTCTAATGAGTTTCGATTAGCTGGTAGCGAAACTGTGCGTTGGATTAATGTACAGTCGTCGCCAATGTTTTCTGATTTGGGAAAACTGATCGGTCATGTGGGTACGGTTAGAGATGTCACAGACCGTAAGCAAGCAGAGGAAGAACGCGGCAGACTAATCCGCGAACAAGTGGCGCGGCAAGAAGCGGAGAGAGCTAACCAGATGAAGGATGAATTTCTAGCTATTCTCTCTCACGAACTCCGTACTCCTTTAAATGCAATTCTCGGCTGGTCTAGGCTGCTTCGTACCAAAACATTTGACCAGGACACTATAGAGAAAGCCCTAGAAACAATTGAGCGCAATGCTAAATCTCAATCTCAACTCATCGAAGATATTTTAGATGTTTCGCGGATTCTGCGGGGAAAACTAAATTTAAATAAGCATCCGATTCGGTTGGAATCTGCGATTAAGCTGGCAATAGATTCTTTGCAGCCGCTGACTGAGGAAAAATCAATAGTTATAGAATTAACGTGCAGTCCAAATGTAGGTGAAGTTATCGGCGATTTCGATCGCTTGCAGCAAATTGTGTGGAATTTGCTGTCAAATGCGATTAAGTTTAGTCCGCAAGAGGGTAAAGTACAGGTGCGGTTAGAGTCTGTTGGAGATGAGGCTCAAATTGAGATAATTGATAGCGGCATTGGTATCGCTCCTGATTTTTTGCCTTATGTTTTCGATCGCTTCCGCCAAGCTGATAGCAGCACAACTAGGTCTTACGGGGGTTTGGGACTGGGATTGGCGATCGTCCGTCACTTGGTGGAACAGCACGGCGGTAAGGTGCAAGCAGAGAATAATCCGGGCGCGGGTGCGAAATTTACGGTGGTTCTACCTCTTGCACAGAGGAACGCCCTCGCTGCTGACGATGATTGGTCGCACCTCAATGACCAGACCCAGACCCTCCCCACTCTGGCTAATTTGCAATTGCTGGTGGTGGATGATGACGATGACACGCGGGAGTTTTTGATTGCTTTACTCGAGGACGAAGGAGCTATAGTGCGATCGGCCGCATCGGTGGCCGGGGCTCTAGCTGCACTAGAGAGTTATTTGCCGGATCTGCTGCTGAGCGACATTGGAATGCCGGAAGCAGACGGTTATGAGCTGATCGGGCGGGTGAGAGAAATGGAAAGGCTCAGGGGTGGAAAGATGCCTGCGATCGCTCTGACGGCCTACGCGAGAGAGGAAGAGCGCCAGCAAGCGCTGGAAGCGGGTTTCCAGATGCACTTATCTAAACCAGTTGACATAAATAAGTTAATTGCCGCAATTGCTAACCTCACAGGAATGCTCGGAAATCCTGAACCGACGGGCTCGGCGGTTGAAACCGCTTTGTTGACCCCCCAATCCCGTGCCGATTACTGAGAAAAATATTAAGCTAGCTAAAAGGACAAGCGATCGACAGTTCGGAACAAGACACCCGTTTTTCCACAAAAAACTGGATATTTGCCGTTTTTTTGCTTCAACCTGCAGTCAAAGTACAAAATTACCCGCCAATCAATACATGAATATTTTTAGCAGTCTGCTTTCTAGCCCAACTCAAGCACCCCAAGTCAAAAAACAGCGTCGAGGCATTGAAATTAAGTCGGAACGCGAAATCGAAATTATGCGACAGGCAGGGAAAATCGTTGCAACGGTACTCAAAGAAATTTCCCAAATGGTGAAACCGGGAATGACTACTGCTGATTTGGATGCTTATGCCGAAAAACGCATCCGTGCTATGGGGGCAACTCCCAGTTTTAAAGGCTATCACGGTTTCACGGGATCGATTTGCTCTAGCATTAATAACGAAGTTGTTCACGGCATCCCCAGCGCCAAAAAAGTAATTCGGGCCGGAGATGTTCTTAAGGTAGATACGGGGGCATATTATCAAGGTTTTCACGGCGATTCTTGCATTACGATCGCAGTTGTGGAAGTGACTCCCGAATCTGCAAAATTAATCCGAGTCGCAGAAGAAGCTCTCTATAAAGGCATCGAACAAGTGAAGGCTGGAGCCTATTTGCTCGATCTCGCTGGTGCGATCGAAGATCATGTCAAAAGCAACGGTTTTAACATCGTTGAGGAGTTTACCGGCCACGGTGTCGGGCGAAATTTGCACGAGGAACCGTCGGTTTTCAATTTCCGCACGCGGGAAATGCCGAATGTGAAATTGCGAGCGGGCATGACATTGGCGATCGAACCGATTGTGAATGCGGGTTCTAAGTACACTCGGACGCTTTCTGACAAGTGGACTGCTGTAACCGTTGACAATGCTATGTCGGCTCAGTTTGAGCATACTGTGTTGGTGACGGAAACTGGTTATGAGATTTTGACCGATCGTTCAAAAGTTTAACTAGAAAGGTTCAAGAATAATTTTGAGTTTTGAGTTTTGAGTTTTGAATTAAAGATTTAACAACTTTTTAATCGTTAGATCAAAACACAACTCAAAACTCTAGAGTTGAAAAACAATTTTTTAAGTTCCTTCGAGGGATAGAGTGACAATAAGACTTAAATTCGGCTAAATTAAAAAATAGTGGTAAAGCGTAAGGGTAACAACTATGTCAGCACGATTATTATTGGTAGATGATGAACCGGGCTTGCGGGAAGCAGTACAAGCTTATTTGGAAGATAGCGATTTTGCGGTTGAGGTTGCCAGTAATGCTCGGGATGGGTGGGAACTCTTGCAGCAGTACAACCCCGATTTGGTGATTTCAGACATTATGATGCCGCAGGTGGACGGTTATCAGTTTCTCAAGCAAGTGCGGGAAGATCCTCGCTATAAAGCTTTGCCGGTGGTGTTTTTGACGGCTAAGGGGATGACGAGCGATCGGATTCAAGGCTATCAAGCAGGCTGCGATGCTTATCTTTCTAAGCCCTTTGATCCCGACGAGTTAGTAGCAATAGTAACCAATTTGCTGGCCCGCCGCGCGGCTGCTAAGGAGACGAGCGAAAATGCTGAAAGTCCAGATATTGCTGCTTTGACAAGCCAAATGGCGAGAATTGAGTCTTTGCTGAGTGGGCGGAGTTCGATCGCCCAAAGTCCTTCGCCGATTAAAATTGATTTGACTCCGCGAGAACAAAGTGTTTTGGATTTGGTTGCTCAAGGTTTGATGAATAAGGAAATTGCCCGCCGCTTGGAAACTAGCGTGCGTAATGTGGAAAAGTACGTCAGCCGTTTGTTTAGCAAGACGGGTACTAACAGCCGTACTGAGTTGGTTCGCTTCGCCCTCGAACACGGCTTGACGAAATAGGAGTCCTCTAGACTTGGCTGGAGGCTCTGCCTCGCCAAGCTGCGTTATATCATTTCCGGTTACACCGGAATGATGTTGACGGTTGACGGTTGACTGTTCACTGTTCACGGCGTCAACAGTCAACCGTCAACAGTGAACTCGAATTTACTATTCCGATGCTAACGGATTTGATATTACCAGGCTCTTCCTGGTAACGAGAATTATGCAACAACTTAGAAATGTTAAGATATAAGTATTGACAGATATTCGGTGGCTGTGGTATGTCACATCAGCTTGCTGGTGGCAGCGCGGGAGTGCCAAAACTGCTGTGCCAAAACTGGTGTGCCAAAACTGGTGTGCCAAAACTGCTGTGCCAAAACTGCTGTGCGATCGAACTTCTCACCCACTTTGCTTTGAGTCTGAGATAAACACTCGCAAAGGCTGGGGAATTACTTAACGGGAAAACCTGACTGTTTAAGAGTTTTCACGTAGTAAATACAAAGGCAAACAGTTGACCGGATATGCTCCGTTAAGCAAACTTGCCACAAACAGTCACAGATAAGGTTATATCCTGTGGAAAAATAAACCACTATTAATTAATGACTCTGCTCAAAAACGGATACTTGCGAACTACAAGAGTGTTAAGCAAGCCACAATTTTAGACCCTAGTTAAAGCTCTCAGATTCATCTGTGGAGTAAATCTAAAATCTAAAATCTAAAATCGACTCACAGCGCTCTAAAGTAGCGACGGATGTTGAATGTATAGCAGCACCAAAGTTTAGTTTATATCAGGAGGATGCCATGAGGAAAATCTCGGCGCGACAAACAATAAGTGCCATAGTAGCACTGCCGATCGTATTAATAGCCAATACAACTCAAGCTTTTGCCACTGATACCGCTCAGAAAATAGATCCAATTAAGAAAGTTTCAGATTTTGGCGATGAGCTAGATTTTGATATTGGGCCACCAACAACCATCAGTATTGAAGAAAGCGAGGATTGGGATGAACCTGAGTTTACAGCTACTTTAGATATCGAGATTAGTAAATTTATGACAAACAATCTTCAAGCTGTAATTGATGAGCCGCCCCCGGTAGTTTATCTCAGTGCGGCGAGGGGCCAGTCAACCCGGGAATGCCGGATTTCCGGGATATGCGAATAACTGAATCGGATTTGGGCGATTTGGGCGATGGCTGGGAGCCCCGCAAACAAAGACTCTTTTGCTGGGTAGAATTGGAGAAATTATCAAGATTTCAGTAAAATTCGGTTGATTTTGCTGGGAAGATGCGAATAACAGAGTATGTATTTTTTTGGGTATGCTTTAATGGCGATCGGCTAAAATAATAAGTATGCAGGCTGAAATAAACTTAACTAATTGATAGTTCCCAGTGATGGGAAATCGCCCAAAAGGGCAGAAATAAAATTAATCATGTGATTCTTCGCTGTGATTGACAAACGTCACAACGGGTAAAAGTAAACTTAGTTAGAGCAACCGCCAAAAAGGTTAGGACGTTCTTAATTCCACTTTCCCCCTGCGGTCTATTCCTGCCATCCGTTACATCCGTTACATCCGTTGCCGAACTGCCATCCGTTACATCCGTTAAAAAATCCGTTGCCGAACTTCCTTTTTTCGGCAGTTGACAGCACCTATCCTGAGAAACTTTTTCAAATATTAATTATGATTAATTCGCACTGCCAGCAAGACACCGCAGCCCAGCAAAACAAAAGTTCGCTGCAAACTCTCACCCGGACTCTGAGAATGTCTCAGGGGCAATTTTCGCTGATTTTGGTACGGTGCAATTACAGTGCGATGAGAGAGCAAACGGCACGGCAATTGCGGGAAGAGTCTGGGATCGAGATTCGAGAAATAGTCCTCCCGCCATCGGTTAAAACTCTTTACACGACTATAGAAACCAAAGTTTCCTGCAGCCACCCGTCAGCTTTAATGGTGTTTGGATTGGAATCGGTAAGTGCGATCGATCGACTGTTGACTTCTACCAACTACGTGAGGGAAGAATTTCGGAATAATTTTCCCTTTCCGGTGGTGCTGTGGGTGACAGACAAAATTTTAAAAAAACTGATTCGGTTAGTAACAGATATCGAGACTTGGACGACCACTGTTGAATTTGTGATTGGCCCCGACGACTTGGTGGATTTCCTGGGCAAAAGTGCCGATCGCATTTTTTCCAACATTTTAGAAAGTGGCAATTGGCGTTTAACTAATTCTGCCATTCTCGGAGCCAATTCTTTGAGTGAACTAGAGTCGGCTAGCCAAGACTTGCAAACTTGCAATATCAGATTAGAACCAGCTATTGAAGCGAGTTTGCAATTTATTCGCGGGCGGCACGAATATGCTTGTCACCGCATCCCTGCGGCTATTGAATTGTATCAAAAAAGCCTCAGCTTTTGGAAGCATCAAGTAGCATTTATTGGACAAAAAACAGAATTTAGCAATTTGTTATTTACTGTTCACCCAGCACCGGTGTTAGAGGGAATTCTGCTATTCCACATCGGTCTTTGCTACCGCTTCCAAGCAGAACAACACCGCAACGGCAACCGCCCTTACTGGACGGAAGCTAAGAATTATTTTCAGGAATGTATTGATGTTTTAGAACGCGCGGGGCGGCCGGATGCCGTTGGTATATTCATCAATCAACTTGGCGAAGTATTGCAGCATTTAGACGATTGGGATGCACTCTGGAATTTAGCTATCAAAGCTCGGAGGTTACATGAAAATATGAAAAATTCAGCAGTTAATTTGGCTCAAGATTACGGCTTTTTGGCTAGAGTAGCCTTAGAGCAAAAGAACTGGCAAGGGGCGAAAGAATGGGCTTTAATCGCTCTAGACGTTCTCAAATCAAATTTAGAAGCGACGGGACAGGGAACCCCTGTAAAGTCGCAGCATCTAGGCTTGTATCTGTTAATTTTAGCAGAGGCCCAGAGTCAGTTGGGTGAGGTGCAGGAGGCGATCGCGCATTTAGAGCTTGCTCGCTCGGAAACCGAACCTTGCTACAACCCGCAACTGTATTTGCGGGTTTTAGAAATGCTGCGATCGCTCTATTTTCAGCGGGGAGAATATCTCGAAGCATTTCAAATTAAGCAAGATTATCGATCGGTGGAACACACGTATCGGTTCCGAGCTTTTATTGGGGCCGGAAAGTTGCAGCCGCACAGAGAAGCGGTTAATTCCGTCGCCGAAACTCTTGCCGGCGCTGCTACTATTGCTGACGAAATTACAGCTTCCGGCAGAGAGCAAGACCTCAACCGCTTGATATATAGGATGAACAATACCCCCGACAAACTGACAGTAATTTACGGTCAGTCTGGAGTTGGCAAAAGTTCAATAGTCACGGGAGGATTAGTACCAGCTCTCAAACAAAAAAAAATAGAAATGCGGACTGTTTTGCCCGTAGTGCTGCAAGTTTACAACAACTGGCCGCGGGAATTGACCCGACAGTTATCTGCTGAGAAAGCTGAAATATTCGATCCGGAAATTGCCGAAACAGTACCAGAAACTGCTCCGGTAGATTTGACCGTAGAAGCAGGCGCAGGCGAGGAAAATTTTATTTCAGGATTGCACTGTGGCTCGGCTGCGAAAAATGAGGAGCAAAGGGAGCAGTCACAGCCAGTAGAATTAATCATACAACAACAGGCGATCGAATACGAAAACATTATCAAGGAGCTGCAAAGAAACTCAGAGCATTTAGTGACTGTTCTGATATTTGACCAATTTGAAGAATTTTTTTTCGTGTGGAAAGAGCCAGCGGAAAGACAAATATTTTTTGATTTTTTGCGGCAATGCTTGAAAATCAAATACTTAAAAGTCGTCCTGTGTTTGCGGGAAGATTACCTGCACTATTTGCTGGAATTTTCCCGACCCAAAAACCCGACAGGATTCGTTAACAATGATATTTTGGACGACATTCTCAGCAAAAACATTCTGTTTTATTTGGGAAATTTTTCGCTGGTCGATGCGCGATCGGTAATTCGCACTTTAACTGAGCGAGCGCAGTTTTACTTAGAACCGGAGCTGATCGAAGAATTAGTCAAAAATTTAGCTGGAGAATTGGGAGAAGTTCGCCCGATCGAACTACAACTTGTCGGCGCTCAACTGCAACAAGAGAACATTAGAACTTTAAGTCAATATCAGGAACTAGGCAACAATCCCAAACAAAAATTAGTAGAAAGGTTTCTCGAAGAAGTCATCAAAGATTGCGGTCCGGAAAATGAAGTAGCTGCACGCAGAGTATTGTATTTGCTCACAGATGAAGAGGAGATTCGTCCCCTAAAAACCCGCGCAGAATTAGCCTCAAATTTAGCTACATTTGCTGAAGCTGACAAATTAGATTTAGTATTAGAACTGTTAGTAAACTCTGGTTTAGTTTTTCGGTGGACGGAACTGCCTGCTGAGCTTTATCAGCTCGTTCACGATTATTTAGTTAGCTTCATTCGCCAGCAGCAAGAATTAGATAAAAAGGCAGAATTTGAGGAACTGCGAAAGCAAAATCAAATTAACCGAGATGAAATTGAACAAATCCGCAAAGACAGAGAGCAAGATGCTTTGCTGTCGGAAGCTAGAGACAAACAGTATCAAGCGGAAGCTCAACTTTACCACACTCGGAGATGGCAATTGCGGGCCGCGGTTGTAGGAGTGCTTGTACTCGCAGGTGTTTCGGGGATGGCATTCGAGCAAGCAAAATTAGCAGAAAGCGCACGGCAAGAAGCAGAAAAAAGTCGCACTGATGCCCTGAATTCGGCGTCGGAAGCTTTGGTTATTTCTAATGAAAAAAACCAATTAGGAGTGTTGGGAAATAGTATCAAAATTGGTCGTGATTCTCTGAAAAGTACAGCGCTGCCTGTGGAGACTAAAACTCAAATTGCAGAAAGACTCAGGCAAGCAGTTTCGGGGGTGCAAGAACGCAACCGTTTCGAGCAGCACAGCAAGTTTGTTTTGGATGTGAGTGTCAGTCCCGACGGCAATTCAGTTGCTTCGGCAAGTGCTGACAAAACTGTTAAATTGTGGAGCAAAGAAGGTAAGTTATTAAAAACTTTTAATCACCCAGATAGCGTGACGAGTGTTAGTTTTAGTCCTGATGGGAAAACGATCGCTACTGGTTGTGCCGATCGCACAATTAGAATTTGGCAAGTAGATAGCGACAAAAGTGCGATTGGCATTTTATCCGGCCACCGCGATATCGTCACCAGCGTCAGTTTCAGTCCCGACGGCAAAACCCTAGCTTCCGCTAGTCACGACAACACCGTCAAAATCTGGAACCTTGCGAACAAACAACTGCTGCAAACCTTAACCGGACACAAAGACTGGGTACTCGGCGTCAGTTTCAGTCCCGACGGCCAAACAATTGCCTCCGCAAGTGTTGACAAAACTGTCAAACTTTGGAACCGAGAAAGTAAAACGCAGAAATTTAGAATTAATCCCAAAACATTAACCAAACATTCTGACATTGTTTACAGCATTAAGTTCAGTCCAAACAGTCGAGAACTCGTCTCGGCAAGTGCCGACACCACAGCCAAAATTTGGAACCGAAACGGTGAGGAAATCAGAACTCTCAAAGGACACAACGATGAAGTTGTCAGCGCGAGTTTCAGTCGCGATGGCAAACAAATCGTCACCGGCAGTGCAGACGATACGGTGAAAGTTTGGAGTCGCAGCGGCACTTTGCTCAACACTTTTCGAGGACATCAAGACGACGTAAGATCCGTAACTTTCAGCGGTGACGGCACTATTGCTTCCGCAAGTAAGGACAAAATAGTGAAAATTTGGAAACCGGACAGCACTCCGCTGAATAAGATTTTATTGGGACACGGAGACTGGGTTTACAAAGTCAGTTTTAGCGCTGACAGCAAAACAATTGCCTCTGCTAGTGGCGACAAAACAGTGAGACTTTGGCGGGCTGACGGCAGTTTACTCAGAATCTTAGAAGGTCACAAGGATTCTGTTACCTGGGTCAGCATTTCGCCTGATGATAAAACTGTTGCTTCGGGCAGCGATGACAAAACCGTGAAAGTCTGGAGTTTAAACGGCAAACTGTTAGATACTCTCAGCCACAGCGGCATTGTCAGAAGCGTAAGTTTTAGTCCCGACGGAAAGATAATTGCTGCCGCAAGTGCCGATCGCAAATTGTACCTCTGGCGCTGGAACGGTTCTAAAGCAACTTTGTTTGCAAAACTTGATCACAGCAATCCAGTAATTAGCGTTAGCTTCAGTCCCGACGGCAAAACTATTGCTACTGCTACCGCTGCTGAGGACAAGGCAAACGGGAAGAAAAAGGCTTTTGAAATTACCGGAGAAAAGAGAGTTTACCTGTGGCAATTTAACGGTTCGTCGGCGAAGATTTTGAAAACTCTCGACCACGAGGACAGCGTTAAAAATGTGAGTTTTAGTCCAGACGGCAAGACTATTGCTGCTGCTTGCGGTGACAAAAAAGTTTACTTGTGGGGGTTTGATGGAAAGGTAGCAAATTTAACTGAAAAACTAGACCACAGCGATACTGTAGAAAGCGTGAGTTTTAGTCCCGATGGGAAGTTGATTGCAGCGGCGAGTGGGGGAAATACTGTTAAGCTGTGGGATTTGGGTGGCAAGAAGGCTATTCTATCTAAGACTTTGGAATCGAGCGATCGCGTGTTGAGCGTTACTTTTGGTTCGGATAGCAAAACTCTGGGTTTTGCTAGTAGGGATAGGAATGTAATTCTGTTGCCTTTGGAGAATTTGGAACTGAATAATATCATTGCTCGCAGTTGCGAGTGGTTGGGAGATTATTTGCAGAATGACCCGAATGTTGCTGAGGGCGATCGACTGCTGTGTCTTGGGTTTGGGAAGCAGGCCTTAAAAAAGAGGAAGTAAACCTGGTTTGTAGTGAGGACTTCACTCCTCTCTCTTCCTGTGAATGAGGATTAAAGTCCTTACTGCGAACCTATTCTTGAATAGAGATTAAAACATCTATAGCCTTTCGAGCGAAAGATGAGGTACTCATGGGCATAGGGCATAGGGCATAGGGCATAGGGCATAGGGCATAGGGCATAGGGCATAGGGCATACCTCACTTTTGTGAGAACCGCTATATCTGTTGAGTAGTTTTTTCTGTTGTAAATTTGCGGTAAAATTCGAGTAATAAATTTAACTCCTCTGGCGGTTCCCCCGCCGAGTCAATAGAAGTAAGTCGGTCTGCGGCAGAATTGTATTGTACAGTGCGCTCAAAAAAATTGCTTTGAAAAATAACAAAATTCTTGCCTTCAAAATTTTTATTTCATTCTGCCGAATGCCTTGTGCTCCGGCTGCCTTTCTTCAACTAATCCGCAATTCAAACAAAAGGTAAACCACATGGATGTCAATTCTCAAAATGTCCAACCAATCCCGCCATTCAACGAGACAAACGAGGAAACACCAGAGATAGGTGGCGGTTTGCCCGTAATAGAATATTGGGCAAAACATACATTGTCCCCGGAAGGGCCGAAACTTTGGAAAACTTTGCTGCACAAAAGTGCTTGTTTGTCATGTTCTTGGGGCACTGGCGGGCAGAAAGGAGGTTTTACAAATGAAGAGGGCGAAAAACTTCAGCGGTGCATGAAAAGCGTCGAAGCAATCTCCGCTGAAATCAAGCCGGCTATCTCAACTCAATTTTTTGAACAGCAGAGTATTGCACAACTTCAGCAATTAACTTCAATGGAAGCCGATAGGTTGGGAAGGCTGAGTTTTCCGATGATTTTGCGGGCTGGTTCATCCCATTACGATCGCATTTCTTGGCAAGAAGTTTATCAAATTGCCGAAGCTGCTTTTCGCAAAACCCCCGAAAGAGTGGCATCTTACAGTTCCGGTCGCTCTTCCAACGAAGCGGCTTTTCTGCTGCAATTGATGATGCGGGCGATGGGTTCCAATAACTTAGCAGATTGTTCCGATCTCTGCCACGCTCCCTCGACAATCGGGTTAAGCGAAATGTTTGCCACCCGCACCTCGTTAGTAAGTCTAGAAAACTTGAAGGAAGCAGATTGCGTCGTACTCGCGGGCAGCAATTCTTCCTACAACCATCCCCGTTTGATGAACGAATTGATTAAAATTCGCGACAAAGGCGGTAAAATAATTGTAATCAACCCGGTGATGGAAATCGGGTTAGTCAAGTTTGGTTCTCCCGCATTTCCCGTCAAGTCGCTCATCCCCGGTTCCGATATTTCCTCGCTATACTTGCAGCCAATTCCCGGCAGCGATACAGCGCTATTTGTAGGGATTCAAAAGTCTATAATCGAACAAGGATTGCTGGACGAAAGCTATTTGCAAGCTCATACAGAAGGCGGGGAAGCAGTAGTACAGCACGCCCGCGAAACCGCTTGGGAAACTATTACTAAAACCTGCGGAGTTTCCCAAGCAGAAATTGAGGCGGCAGCCAGAATTATTGGCACGTCCCAGCGAGTTGTCTTTGGTTGGGCGATGGGAATTACCCAACACGATAACGGTGTAGATAACGTTTTCAGCATTGCCAATACTGCCTTGCTGACGGGAAATGTTGGGAAACAAGGGGCGGGATTAATGCCAGTCAGAGGACACTCAAACGTCCAAGGATTCGGCTCTATGGGCGTCACTGTGAAGCTGAAAAAAGAAATTCAACAAGCTTTAGAAAAGTTATTGAATCGTCCTCTCAGTCCTGTTAAGGGCTACGACACTCGATCGCTCATTGAAGCAGCAGATGCAGGCAAAGTCGATACCCTGATCTGTCTGGGCGGCAACTTGTATGGGGCAAATCCAGATTTAACTCAGGCAAAACGCGCTTTAAGCAATGTTGAAACCGTTATCTACCTTGCAACCAAACCGAATTTAGGGCATTTTCACGGATTGGCAAAGCACAATACAATTGTGATTCCGGTGCTGAATCGCTTTGAAAACCCCCACAAAACAACGGTAGAATCTGGGAATAACTTTGTGCGTTTAAATGATGAGGGTGAAACTCATCTCCAGAATTCGGATTTGATTCCTGAAGTTTATTTTTTGACAGAATTAGCCAGCAGGATTCACGGCGATTTCCCTGTGGATTGGCGCAGACTTCAAGACACAAAATACGTTCGCCAATTGATTGCTAAAACTATTCCTGGCTATGAAAAGATGGCGACAATTGATGAAACACAAGAGGAATTTACCATCAGTGGTCGCATTTTTACAGAACCTAAATTTCCTACCGAGTCTGGGAAAGCGAAGATGTTTGTGACGCCTTTACCTAAGCTGAAATTACCGGAAGCGAAAGAGTTTGGAGTATCGGAATCAACACAGGGTATTGTAGTGGCATTGATGACGGGACGCAGCTATTCTCAGCACAATACTGTCGTTTACAAAATTGATGACAAGTACCGGGGAATGCCACACCGCAACTGCATTTTGATGAATCGTGCGGATGCAGAAAGCACGGGTTTTCAAGAACATCAGCGGGTTACGGTGCAGGGAAATGTGGGGAAAATGGAAAATGTCGAGGTGATTTACGGGGCGGTTCGTGAGGGTGCTGCTTTGATGTTTTATCCTGAAGTTAATGTGATTTTTCACCCGGAGATTGAAAAGCGATCGGGCACGCCTGCTTACAAGCGCGTACCTGCTTTTGTGTATGCGGAAGTATAAAATATCTTACACCATTCTCAAGAACCGGCTTTCCGGCCTGTTCCACAAAGAGTGAGTTTTATTGTGGGGAGTAGGGGTTGGGCAGGAGAACCCGCCCATAAAAGGGTTATTGAGAATCGCAAAAAAAACTGGTTTCTGGAACCCCATGCGTAAGTCTTAATTAACTCTTAATTTGCAAAGTTCTACCGCGCCAAGTCCACCCCAACCAGTTTCGGTTTTAATCGCAGAACCGATCGCAATCGCCGCCACTAACGCACCTCCCAAACCTCCCAACCACAGTATTTTGTAGGACATTCAGAAATCTATGCACCCAAGTGGCGCAAAGTGTAATGCTGTCAAATTACGATTAGTGATAAACACATAGTTAACCAGGTAAGTGGTTGGTGGGTTGCGGTTGACCTGCTAATATTTTAAGCCGGGGGCGTTGAGATGCTGTTGCAGGGTTTGCCCGATCGCCTTGGTGTCGTCTGTCGATCGATCGTCTACAATTAAAACCTCTAAGTTGTCCACAGACAGCGGTGTACTCTCCCTCATGGCGATCGCGGAATCCCGAATATTCTCTGCCTCGTTGTATCCTGGTACGATTACCGAAACTTTAGAGAACTGCGCGGCGGGTTTCGGTTAGGGTATTGCGGAAATTCTGTCGGTTCGAGGCGCATTTTTGACTGATCGGCGCAAATTCTTACTGTAAGCTGTACTTACGATTAGAGAAAAGATTAGCAGGGTTAACAATATCAAAGCGAACTGAGCTCAAATTTTCGGTACACGATTTGTCACCCTAAATATTAAAAAATATTAAAACACAAAGCTAGTCGATCGCCCGAAAAGTTATTTTGACCGAAAGCATCCAGGATACAAGCCCCCGGATTCATCCGTGGGGTCAATGCTTCAATCTAAAATCTAAAATCTAAAATCTAAAATCGATTGACCGCCTCTTTTGCTATAATTTGTGAGCATCTTTCGGCTCGCCCGCAGCGAGGGGCAAGACCCCTCACCCAGACAGCGACCGAAAAGCCGAGGATAGATATCAGTTGTCAGAGGATATTGGAATGGGCGAATTTGTGACAGTCGATGTGTTGGCGAACGGGATAGCGGTACTTGGTGCTTTGGGATTTTTCTTTTTAGGATATCAAGCTTTGCAGATGTTGAAAAAATAATGTATGGAAGAAGAAATAAAGAAGAAAAAAGAAGGAAGAACTATTAGCTCGTCGCTTCCCCCAAACCCATAAAAAAAGGGTAGTAGGGGGGGACAAGAACATTCTTTCGCTCCCCTCAAACCCCTGAAAAACGAGGATTTAGGGAGCGAAACTCAAAGACAAGTGACTCAACAGTGCAACTGTTTCTTGCGAAAATCAACCAAAAAAAGGCTGCGTTATTATCATGGTGAGCCAACTTTTAGATGGACGCTATCAAATCATTGAAGTCATAGAAACAGGAGAATTTGGACAAACATATCTTGCCAAAGATATTCGCCGTCCTGGAGAACCGCAGTGCTTTGTCAAGCACCTGCGTCCCGGTACTACCGAACCAAAATTAATTAATACTACGCGCCGTCTTTTTCAAAAAGAAGCAGAGGTTCTAGAAAAGCTCGGTCAACATGACCAAATTCCTCAGCTATTCGCTTATTTTGAAGAAAATGAAGAATTTTTCTTAGTTGAATCCTTTGTTGCTGGTCACTCGCTATCAACCGAGATTGTACCGGGCAAGCCTCTAACTGAAGAAAAAATGATTCCTTTGCTGAAGGAACTGTTAGAAATTTTAGTATTTGTACACGGACAGGGCGTAATTCACCGAGATATTAAACCGGCTAATTTAATTCGCCGCTATTCCGACAACAAGTTAGTTTTGATTGACTTTGGCTCGGTGAAAGAAATTCACATCGCTCAAAGACAAGCGCCGGTAACGGTGCGGATTGGCACTCTGGAATATATGCCGATCGAACAATTTCAATACAACCCGCAACTCAACAGCGATATCTACGCTTTGGGAATGATTGGCATCCAAGCAATGACGGGTTTGCCGGCTTACGATTTGCCGAAACTGCGGGATTTGAAAAATTCTAATAAAGGCGAAATTGTTTGGCGGCATTTAGCCACGTGTTCCCAAGCGCTGGCCGATGTTTTAGACAATATGGTGCGCTACGATTTTCGGGAGAGGTACCAGTCGGCGGCGGAAGCTTTAGCCGATTTGAGGAAAATTGGCGATCGCTCGCGGGCGCGGATTCCCAAGCTAACAATATATCGCGAAGAAGTCGATCGGCGCAGCAGCAGCCGGGGTGATATTACAGTCGTCGGTCGGAGAATATTAGATGAACTGCGCGTCAGTCTGGAATTGCTGCCAGAAGAAGCAGAGGCGATCGAAGATGAGGTATTGAACCCTTACCGGAAATATAGGGAAAAAGGCGAACGCTACGAACAATCACTGCAAGAAGCAATGCAGCAAGAATATCCCTTTTCTCTGGAAACTCGCGACGAATTAAAACGCTTGCAGCAAGTTTTAGGGCTTACCGACGAAGATGCCGCAAAAATCGAAGAATTAGTCATTCCTAAATCTTTATTTGCTAAATTGTACAAGGCGATATCCACAGTTTTAGAGGGACACCGCAACCCCAATCCGTCACCAGCGAGTAGCGCCCCTCACCTCGAATTGCAGGCAAGTCCGGCGGTATCCCCGCAGCTAAATCTGAACGGAAAAACCGATTTCTCGTTAGCGCAGCCCGCCCCTACGGGGGCTACGCCAACGGAGAGGATCGCCAGCCCAGCAGCACTTGTCCCCAAAGAAACTCGCAAATTCAATCCTTATCTTGCCGGGGCAACAATGGCGGCTATATTAGCTGCGATCGGCGGAATTTACGGATATCTCAAATGGCAAGAATGGCAGCAGCTAGTCCAAAAAGAATCTCAACAGCTCAATCAAATTGCAGGTCTCTATAAAGCCAGTAATTATGAAGACTGCATCAGCCAAATACCAACAATTGCCAACACTTCCAGCACCTATTCGTCCGCTCAGGAGTTACAAGAACAGTGCCAAGCAGGTTTGCGGTGGAAGAACGCCAAAGTCAAAAATTTCGCTCAGCATTCAGATGCCGTTGGGTCTGTTGCTTTCAGTCCAGACGGCTTAATGTTAGCCAGCGGCTCTAAAGACAAAACCATCCAAATTTGGGATTTAGCTACAGGCAAGTCGATCCGCACTTTTCCAGGAGATTCCTCCACTATTTGGTCAGTTGCTTTTGACTCAGACGGTACGAAACTGGCAACTGGAACCGGTTTTTGGCGAGTCATGCTGTGGGATTTGAAAACAGGGCAAGTGATTCGCAGTCTCGACCATACTGCTTCTGTTTGGTCTGTCGCTCTCAGCCCCGACGGACAGCTTGTCGCTAGCGGTAGCGGAGACAACACCACAAAGATTTCGGATGCAGCCACTGGCCGTTTGATTCAGAGTTTTCCCGACCATACAGATTTTGTTTATTCTGTTGCTTTCACTCCAGATGGAAAAAGTTTGGTTAGCGCTTCTAAGGATAAAAAAATTACAGTTGTGGATGTCGCAACAGGGGCGTTGCTCAAAACTATTGAGGGACACGGCGAGCCCGTGAGGTCGGTTGCTGTTAGCCCAGACGGCAAGACAATTGTTAGCGGTTCATACGATGAAACTATTAAAATCTGGAATATCGAAACAGGAGATTTAATTCGCTCTATTCAGGGACATTCTGACGATATTGTCTCGGTTGCTATCAGCCCGGACGGGAAGTTTATTGCGAGTGGGAGCAAGGATAAAACTATTAAAGTTTGGGATTTTGCTACCGGAGAATTGCTGAATACTTTGACGGGACATTCCGATGAAGTTTATGTGGTAACTTTTAGTCCCGATGGCAGAACTATTGCTAGCGGTTCTAAAGACAATACTATTAAGTTGTGGTTGAGGTAATCAGAAGGAAGAAGGAAGTTCGGCAACGGATTATGTAACGGATGTAACGGATGTAAAGGATAGAAGGAAGAAGCAAGAAGGAAAAATAGTCCTTGACGCACAGACTATACTTGTAGGGTGGGCAGTGCACACCTTACTACTACAGATAGTGTAACAATTGAAAATTTGTGTCTACGACTGAAGAAGTCAGTCAATAGTCAACAGTCAACAGTCAACAATATCCATTAGTCATTGGTGATTTAATTGCTATAATTCAGCTCGTTTTTTAAGTTTGGGGGAAAGTGCCAATAAGGAGTTTCTAATTCGTCCTCGGTTGGATAATTTTCAGTTGAGTTCTCTCGAATTTGAAAAAAGTGGTAGAGGTTAGCGACAGTTAAATCGGATATTTCTTGCCAATTCGAGGCAGCTAAAGCTTGATAACCAGTAGCGATCGCCTGCTGGCTGACATAAAATTCGTATCTCCGGCGGATTTCCGGCGACACAGCGAAGGTTAGCTGGTCGCGCAAGGATAGAAAGTGAGACTTTTGCTTTAAACTTTCATAAAGTGAAGGTTCCGCAGCTAATACCGCGAATGTAGTGTACACGCTGCTTTTTAACGTTTCGACGGCGAGTTTATCTAAACTAGCTAACTGGTGCTGCTCTTTTGGAGACAAAGTTTGCATCCAATCAACCTCATTTTGCCAAAATTCTATTACACTTAAATCATGGCCGAGAATCCTAGTAACTTCGGGAAATAAAAAATCTAGTTCGAGTTCGGATTGACATCCTTTAACAACAGTTAGAAGATTTTGACGAATTTTTGATTGCAGTTCCACCAGGCGATCGCTCACCATATCGTAGGCCCGCTGCAAGTGAAACGTGACCCCGATCGCCTGCTCGATCGCCCAAACACATTCCATTTGCCTGAGTTGTCCAGCAGAACACAGCCCCTCCAACAAACTAGAATTATCATAAATTTTTAAAGCCTCAAATAGCATATCCCGCCCGCTATTAATTTCGGAATTCCGAAGTTTAAGATCGGGCACTGTCAGGGCTGACTGACAACGTTTGATAGCTTTAGAAAAAATCTCATAACCGTTAACCAGTTTCTGGCGGTGCATTTCAAAACTAGAGTCGTGAGCCACCTTAAAAATCTGCTGGATCACCTCTACTCCCCTATCTTTGAGGATGTGTCTGAGATCGATAAATCCGTCTTTAATTTTTAGCTTCTGGTGCTTGGCCTCTTCTCGGATTTTTAATACTTGGTTGAGGTTTACTGCTGACAAAACTGTGCTCGATACAGCGCCCATACCAATGACAGCAGCAGTCGCTTGCATCACTGCCAAATTAATTTTCAGACAGTTAAGCATTCTGTATATTTTTTGAAACCCCTGATGAGTTTGAGCCACCTGCAACGGCGCCACTGTCACGTACACGGGAGCTACCAGCGGCTGTATGGGGCCACCTCCGGCTAACTGTGCGAGCAATCCTATAACTCCGCGCGAGGATAGAGTTTCACTTCTTGATTGATAAAAAATTTTTGCGATCTCCACAAACTCCCCTGTCACCGGATCTCTAGCAGCAGGGAGCAATTTTCCTGTTTTGGCAGCAGGCTGTACAAGGTTGCCACTATTGAGTCGCGCCTGAGTTGCAGGGGTGAATATATAATCCATGTAGTGACTCAGTTTCCATTCAAAAAGGCAGATGTTGTGTATTGTATGCTGTTTAGGGAAACGAGAGATGAAAGGAAATGAATGAGTATCTCAAGGCATTCCAGGCTATTACCCTGTTTAGCGATCGATTGTTGGCAGACGAATATCAATCCGTGGAGATTAAACAGTCAGCTACCCAACTCAGTTTAGATGTGGAACCTTGTATTGACGAAATTAAGCAATCTGCCATCAGACTCAAGGGGCTACTTCAGGTATGTTTCAAAGATGTATCTCAGGCTGAGGATGTCTGGAATAGCAAGCCGAGAATTGCTGGAGCATCGCCTGTTGATGTCTGGGAGCAAATTGGCGAACTAAGCGGATGCGATGTGAGAATTCGCAGTTTAGGAAAACAGGGCAAATATGATGCTGTTGTTAAAGTTCGCAAATCTTGGAGCGACAAGGCGACCAAGTTGAAAAATCAGTGGTTTTTGTGGGATAAAAACCCTCAAGCCTGTCAAAGAGATACTATTGGTTTTTTTGAAAAAGATAATTTGCACAAAGAGTTGCGGAATGAAGTGGATTCCCAGGCAGATCGAGTGATTTTAATTATGGAGCATGAACTAAGTTTAATTTTTAAAGAATTACAATCTATTGATATAGAAAAAATTGAAGTTTGTATTGAATGCTTCGACCTAAACAGTCAGTCGAAATTTAGAGAGCGACTACAATCAATAGGCGGGGAGATTGTATCGAAGTTTACGGAGCCACTGAAATATTTGCCAGATTCTTATATGAAGAGTTTTAAAGAAACGCTGAAAGAACCTGTAGAAACTCTGGTTCATAAAAGCAATCTGGGAATCAGTTTGGTCGATTTTGAAGATTCCTGTAAAGTGATTGGGTCAATCCTGGAAAATGTGATTTTAGCAATTTTTGAGGAGCGCATGAAACTGGCAATTCAAACAGTTGAAAAAGCGATTAAATTCTACAATAATTTTTTAGAGAAGCAGGCGCGGTATCAGAAAGAGACGCCGGAACAGCGAGCGGCGGAAAAAGATTGGATCGAATGCCAGCGGCAGCAAATCAGGGAAATTCAGCAGTATATTGATGCAGTCATTAGTCATTAGTCATTAGTTATTAGTCATTAGTCATTAGTCATTAGTCATTAGTCATTAGTTATTAGTCATTAGTTATTGGTCACCGGTTATTGGTTATTGGTTAGTAGTTATTGGTTATTGGTTATTGGTTATTAGAACGAACAACTAACAATTAACAAATAACCACTGACCACTAAAAACAGTCAACAGTCAACAGTCAACAGTCAACAGTCAACAGTCAACAGTCAACAGTCAACAGTCAACAGTCAACAGTCAACAAATTATTGATATTGACCGCTGATTTCGTAAACGATCGCGCCCAAAGACGCTAAGCTAGCTAAAATTAGCATTCCGGCAGGCATGAATTTTTGAGTTTTAACAAGGCGCACAATAAAGACTATTACTAAAACAGCCGAGATGGCTGCTGCTAATGTTAAACCCCAACTTTGTCCCATAAGCTGCGCGGTGCCGGCAAAAATTAGGAGGGAACCGCTAATCAAGCCCGAAATGAGCGAGGCTTGGCTTTTGGCCTTGATATAACCCATGATGCCGCCAACCAGTGTTAAAATGCCGTAGCCGATCGCTGCTGCTGTCCCTAAATTCATTTTTAATCCTCCAGATTTCACAAGTGCATCTAAATTTATACAGCGCAGCCTGCAATTAATGTCACGAATTGTTAGAAAATTTATTAAAGCCAGTCAGGATATGTAACTGTTATACAATTGCCATTATGTCAGCCCTAACTTCTGGTGCGATCGCCCAAATCCGTTACCTCCAGCGCCAAGCAGCATCCCTGCTGCTGTATCAATCAGTTCTCAAAAGCCCCGCAGGTCAAGCTTTTCTCGATTTGCTGCAAGCCCTTCACCACAGCGAAGTCAGCGGTTTGGAATGTCAGGTAGCTTACGGGAACTGGTTCAAACTTCAGGCTGCTAAAAATTTAAGCTGGAAAGATTCTCTGATTTCCGAAATTCTCAAAGACGAAAACCCCTTTTCTCGCCGAGCACAGCAAACAGATTTTGCAAGTTTGCCCCCCGCTTTGGTGGAGGCCGCCCGACATGATTTAGAAGTGCTGCAAAATATTTACGAATGCAGCAGCGAACAGTTGAGCAAGTGGGTGCGGGTAGCGGGTCAACTTGACGCAGTGCCTCCGATTTGGCATTCAGAAACTGTAGCAGAACAGGGAGATTTGCCGCTGCACGGAAAACTAGAAAAATGGTCGAGCGCTACGGAATCTTTGGCAGCTTATTACCGACAGTTTGGCACGGGTTTGTTTGCCGAATATCGCGCTTTTGCGTGGCGGGAAGGGCAGTTGGCGAGTATTTCCCATCCCGATCGCATAACTTTAAAAGAGTTGGTTTGCTGCGATTGGCAACGGGATGCTCTGGTGAAAAATACGGAGTTTTTGCTGGCAGGTTATCCGGCTTTGCACGTCTTGCTGTACGGCAGCCGCGGTTCGGGTAAGTCTTCTTTGGTGAAGTCGCTATTAAATGAGTTTGGATCTCGCAATCTGCGCTTGATTGAAGTATCTAAATCTGATTTGCAAGATTTGCCGCTAATTGTCGAGCAGTTGCGGGGAGTTCCTCAAAAGTTTATTATTTTTGTGGACGACCTTTCCTTTGAGGAAGATGATGATGCTTTTAAAGCTCTGAAAGTTGTCTTAGAAGGAAATGTCACTGCTCGCTCTCAAAATGTGGTAGTTTACGCCACATCTAACCGCAGGCATTTAATTCGAGAGTTTTTTGACGACAGACCTCGCCCCCACGATGGAGACGAAGTTCACGCTTGGGATACTGTGCAGGAAAAACTTTCATTTAGCGATCGATTTGGCTTGACTTTAACTTTTGAGCCGGCAGATCAAAACACTTATTTAACAATTGTCCGACATCTGGCAGAACTTGCTGGAATCAAACTCGCTCCCGATGATTTGGAGCACCGCGCTAAAGAATGGGCAACTCGTCGCAATGGGCGATCGGGCAGGACTGCGCGGCAGTTTGTTGATTTTCTGAAAGCAGATTTAGCCATTTTTGACAAGTAAATGGTCTGCGCTGGCAGGGCGGGTTTTACCTGAAATACGGGAAGGCAATTCAGGAGCTAAATAAACCCGCCTTTGCCGCACCAAATGGCGAAAGAAAAATTCTTAAGTTTTTCATAATTTTATTGATAATAAATAACTAACAAAATTTGATATAATTATCAAAATCCCCAAAGAAACCTCCAGAGCCAGAACCCATCCTGACTCCATAAATCGACTACTAAATAATGAGGAAAATATCATGGGTTTATTTGATAAAGTATCGCAGACTCGTCAAGAAACGGACGTAACGTTAGGGCCGGCCGAAGCATTTGCGGCGATCGCGCTAATTGCCGTAGCAGCCGACGGTTACATCAATGACAGCGAAAGTAAAGCGATTAGCATGACGCTATCTCGGATGCAACTGTTCCGCAGTTATCCCGATGACGTGATGAGAAAAATGCTCGATCGCCTGCTGATGGTTATGCAACGGCAAGGAGTGGAGGTACTGTTTAATGCCGCTTTGGCAACGCTTCCCGACGAACTTAAAGAAACAGTTTTTGCTGTGACAACTGATATCGCTTTAGCAGATGGCGAGGTTTCAGAAGAAGAAGAACAACTTTTGAACGATCTTTACAGTGCATTGGGGATTTCCGAAGATATTGCCCTCAAGATTATAGACGTGATGTTGATTAAGAACAAAGGTTAAGAAATCAGTGGAAGGAGTGAGGAGAGCGAGTTTTACAATATAAAAAATTAGCGCCTACTTACTTAGCTAATAACTTCTCCAAAAGTGCGGGTTTACGGATATGATGGTTGGTAAAATTCAGATCCAATTTGCGATCGCCAGCTACTACCTCAAATGCCTTTCACTTACACCCGTACTGTTCGCTTTCAAGATACCGATGCTGCTGGAGTCGTTTACTTTGCTAACGTTTTGGCGATGTGCCACGAAGCTTATGAGGCATCTCTAGCAGCATCGGGAATCAATCTCAAAGAATTTTTCAGCAATCCCCAGGTTGCCTTTCCCATAATTCATGCTAGTGTAGATTTTTATCGCCCAATGTTTGCGGGCGATCGGCTGACGATTCAATTGACGCCCAAACAAGTTACTGGCGATGAATTTGAAATTGCCTATCAAGTATTTTCTGAGGAAGTTGCAGGAAGAAGCGCTGCTAAAGCTCTGACTAAGCACGTTTGCATTGATGCAGTTAGCCGAACTCGAAAACAGCTATCGGAAGACTTGATGGAGTGGATGAGGAAATTTGAGATTGAGATTTCAGATTAGTTCTATCTTTAAAAAATAGCAGGGTATGAGAGTCAAATTTCTGTTTTGTTGATATTATTTCTGACTTTTTGATATTATGTCAAATCGCAATTATGCCATTGTGGGCACGGGAGCTTTAGGCGGATTCTACGGTGCTAGACTGCAACAAGCAGGTTTAGAAGTCAATTTTTTGCTACGTAGTGATTACGATCAGGTCAAAAAACACGGTTTGATTGTCGAGTCTCCCGAAGGCGACTTCACCCTCCCCCACGTCCGCGCCTACCACGACGCGCACAAAATGCCTAAGTGCGACGTAGTAATTGTAGCGCTGAAAACAACTCAAAATCACTTGTTGCCCAAAATTTTGCCTCCTTTATTAAAGGATAACGGCGCGGTTTTAGTATTGCAAAACGGATTGAATGCCGAACCGGAAGTAGCTAAAATTGTTGGTGCAGAACGAGTGGTTGGCGGGCTGTGTTTTCTCTGCTCTTATAAAGTTGGGCCCGGTCACATCTGCCACCTAGATTACGGCACTATCACGCTGGGAGAATATGCCCAAGACTACAAAGCAATCGGTATTACTGATAGATTGCACAAAATTGCTGCGGACTTTAAACGTGCTCATATTCCTATTAAAATGAGCGAAGATTTGCTATTGTCAAGGTGGAAAAAGCTAGTTTGGAATATTCCTTATAACGGGCTGTCTGTAGTGTTGGATGCCAGAACAGATGAACTGATGGCTAATCCCGATACTCTGATTTTAGTCAAGGAAATCATGGGGGAAGTGATAGCTGCCGCCAAAAGTTGCGATCGCATTATTCCCGATGACTTTATCCCACATATGCTCGAATACACTGAGAAAATGAAGCCTTACCGCACCAGCATGAAAATCGATTATGATGAATCGCGGCCCCTGGAAGTTGAGGCGATTTTTGGTAATCCGATACGGGTGGCGCAGCAAGCAGGTATTAAGTTGCGGCAAATAGAGGTACTTTACCGAATGTTAAAGTTTATGGATTTTCAAAGGCAAGAAGCGGAGAGGACGAGAAGGCTATTAGGTTTGTCGTAATTAGTCAGTTGACTGTTGGCTGTTGACTGTTGGCTGTTGTCAGGAGTCGGAAATAAGCATGATAAATTCTGCCTTCTGCATTGATTGCGATCGCCTAATAATTATTGATATTCGAGAGCAATTTTTTGCAATTGTTCTCGATTAACTTTGCCTTGAGAATTGCGTGGCAATTTTTCGACGATTACCCAATATTTCGGTCGCTTAAACTTGCTCAAGTTATCTTCCATTGCCGCTTGCAGATTTTTGACAGTAACTTCGGAATTAGCGGGAACGTAGATAGCCGTAACGACTTGACCCCAATCTTTATCGGGCAAGCCAATTACAGCAATATCCGCAACTAAATTAGTCGATCGCACAACGGCTTCAACTTCCGCCGGAAATACATTTTCTCCGCCTGTGATAATTTTGTCGCTGCTGCGTCCGACGATATTTAAGTAGTTATTTTTATCAAAAAATCCCAAATCGTCTAGTTGGAAATATTGGCGATCGGCAAATTGTTCAGGATAATAACCCAACGCCAAAGATTTAGCATTTACCGCAATATTTCCGATTTGATTATCGCACATAATATCGCCATTTGCACTGCGAATAGTTATTTTAGCGTGCGGTAATATTTTACCGGAACTGTTATTGCCCGCGAGAAAATCTTCGGGTTTTAGTGTAGCAATTTGCGAGGCAGTTTCGGTCATGCCGTAACTGGGCGCTAATTTGATTTGATAGTTTCTAGCTGTTTCTAAAAGTTCCGGCCAAGCGGGAGCACCACCCAAAAGTACGGCACGAAACCGTCGAAGCCAATTAGCTGTATCTGGGTTTTGCAGCAGCCGTTGCAGTTGAGTTGGGACTAAAGAAATGAAAAACTCTTCTGGTTCGATGTCGCTTTTTTTACCATTTTCTAATTCTTTAAATGGTTGAATTGCTAGTTTTCCTCCGGTACTAAAGGAACGCATGAATTGCATTAAACCGCTGACGTGGTATAATGGCAAAACGCAGAACGAGTTGATTTTGTCAACTTGAAAATATTGTTGAAAACCTTGTACTGATGCGGTTAGTGTTTCCCAAGTGTGGATAGCAAAACGGATTTTTCCTGAAGAACCGCCGGTGGGAATCATAATCGTATCAGAACCGCTTTTTGTCGGCGAATGGAATTCGCGGCTATACACACGAAGTTCGCCTTCGCGGACTGGGATATGGGGATTGTTGGGAAGCGGGTATTGTCCCAAAATTAAGTCGGGTTGGACTAAATCAAAGACTTGTTGCCATTCTGGTTTTACCCAGTTGGGATTGCACAGAAAAATCGGGCATTTGGCGGCGCGGGCGGCGATGAAACTTGCCAGAAATTGCACTGGTTCTGGTTCTGCGATGCAAATTTTTGGGGATGTTTTTTGTGGGGAATTTTGGGTGATTTCTTGAAATAGCCGATCGACAATTCGGGCAAATTCGCGACTGTCACAACCGATAAACCAATTATCGGGCAAGCTAGCCGCGATATCCAGGATATTTACTGTTAGATTTGTTGCCATAGATGCTTTCACCAAGTTTCTCGATTCAAAACAATTACCTAACCCGCTTGATTTAGTTGTGGGAGTAATCTAAAATCTAAAATCTAAAATCGAATGATTGTCATCGAACCAGCAATCGGTGCCGAAACCGAGGGCTCTCTTATTTAAAGACAATTGTGTTGCTAAATTTAATGCTGCTTGTCTGCCGATTTCGGTTTCAAATACTGATGAGAAAACAGCGTCTATATTGTGAGTTTGACAAAATTTTCGCAGTTGAGATGGAGAACCGCAGATCGCAGGTTTAATGACGAAAATGCCCCGCCAGCCTTGGTTGTAGCACTCTTGGATGCGATCGAGGTTGGCGGCAGATTCATCAAGGGCGATCGGAGTTGCATAAATAGCATTTAATTCTACCATTTCCTGAAACTGTGTTACGGGCAGCGGCTGTTCCAAAAATTCAATGTCTGCAGAAAAATCGGGAGTTGCTTTTACCTCGTCGCAAGCTTCCAGCCATGTTTTAGCCTGCGAGTAACTGAGTCCCCCGTTGGCATCTAAGCGCAAAAATGCCGATTCTCGATCGCACAAATTGTGCATTGCTTCGATTAGCTGATGAAAAATCTTTAATTCTTCCTCAATTGCAGCAACACCAATTTTCCATTTAAACGTCCGATATCCCTCTAACCAAAGCACTTGCAGAGCCTGCAAAGCTATTTCACCTGCTGGCAATAAACCGCTAAACCGATTTTTTTCTTCCTCATTCCCAACCTCTGTCCATTCGTGACTGCTTAAGACTGAACCCGCAATAAATGTCGATTTTAGGCGAAGTCTCGATCCCCCTAAATCCCCCTTAATAAGGGGGACTTTGAGAATATTTCTTGTCCCCCCCTTATTAAGGGGGGTTAGGGGGGATCTAGAGTTTGATAGTGCTGACTCAAAGCCAAATTGACAAGCCGGCAATTCAGCGGAAATAGCAAAAATCATCTCTGATGAAATATTACCGGGCAACTGGTGACATAAATCTAAAGCTTGCTCAAAACTTTCGGAATCAAACCAACTCAAAGGGGCAATTTCTCCCCAACCAATTTGATTATTTTCGCCCACAAGTCGCAGGATAATTCCTTCGCGAATATCCCAAATACCGTGACTTGTTTGCAGTGGACGCTTAAATTTTCGCTGATAAGTGCGAAACTCGAATTGATAAAGCATTGGTTTTTTAGTTAATCATAAAATTGTCTCACAACAGATCCAAACTTATCAATATTTTCAAAATGGATATTGTGACCAGCTTTTGGTACAATTTCCAGAAGGGCGGCTGGACACAAGCTGGCAATTTCCGTATTTATAGTTGTAAATTTATTATCATATTCTCCAGCTAGCAAAAGGAGAGGGATTTGATTTTGTGCCAGTTTTCCCCAGAGAGAGGGCTGGTTGCCGGTTCCCATGTTGCGGAGGGATTTGGCTAATTCTAAGGGATTGTTTGCTAAGCGGCTTTCTATGAGTTTGTCGAAGTTGGGAGAATTTTTTAAAGATTTGAATAAAGGGCGATCGTACCAGTTTAATAAAAAATCTTTAATGTTGCTATTTTCTAGCTTTTGTGCTAGCTGTAAATCGGCTTGCCGGCGGTGCGATCGCTCTTTTTCTGTTTTCAATCCTGGCGAAGCTGACTCTAACACTACTTTCTCGAATCTTTCTGGAAAATGTAATGTCATGTAAAGTGCCAATCGCCCGCCCATTGAATAGCCCAACAACAAACATTTGTCTATTTGTAAATTATCCAATAACTCGATTAATGCTTGGGCAGTATTTGACATATTGTAGCAACTTTCGTCGTTGTTGACTTCAGTTTTTCCGTGACCGGGCAGGTCAACTGCTAAGCAGCAATAACTGTTAGAAAGTAAGGGAATGACGCTGCTAAAGTCTTGACTGCTGCCCGTGAATCCATGCAAAAATAAAAGTGTCGGCTGATTCTTGTTGCCAGTTAAGGAATAGTGAAAGTTATAATTATTAAATTTGTCCATATATAATTATACGATTCAATATGAGGTATGGATTGCTAAATTAAAGAAAATTTTGAGAAGTCACCCAACTCCACCAACTCCCTCAACTTAGCAAACCATACCTCCATTTTACCGAAATTCTCGATCGCCCGATCTACAAAGCAAACCCCAACGCCAGCAGCAATCCGCTCGAAAAATGCAGCGTAACTGCGATAAACTTAGAGTTGCTGACCTTTCCCGGTTGGTCGTGATAGTCTGTGACATGGCGGCAAAGGTCGATCGCAAATGGCAAACTCCCAAAAATCAACAGAGTCCAAATTTGGAACATTCCCACAGCCACAAATAGCACAGTCAAAGCATAAACGCTGCCGCACAACCACTGCAACAACTGGGCACCTTTCTTTGTACCGAGTCGCACAATTGGCGATTTTTTACCCGCCGCCAAATCATCCGCAATTTGATGAAAGTGGGAACAAAATAAGATGATACTCGTAGTAATTCCCACGATTGCCGAAGCCGCAAAATTAGTGGCAGACCAAGTTTGAGTCTGACTGTAATAAGCAGCGGCGAAGGCTAGCGGCCCAAAAGTGAAAAAGCAGATTATTTCCCCTAAACCCTGATAGCCAAGACGAAACGGAGGCCCTTGGTAAGTGTAGCCGAGAGCACAGCACAAAACTACTAGCAAAATTACTGTTGGGTCTTTTTGCCACCAGCTTATGGCGCAGATTCCAGACACTCCGACTGCTAAAAACAGATTGGCTAGCCCGAAAATTAAAGCTTTATTTCCGGTTAAGTTAACTAGGGAATGCGCTTTGTTTTTATCGATGCCTGTTTCCGAGTCAAATACATCATTGCTGAGATTCAGCCATGCTATAATCAAAATGGCTGACATTAAAAATGTCGAAAAAATTGACGAATTAATCGTTTGAGTTTCGGCAAAAGCAATGGCTGTTCCTACTGAAATAGGAATCACCGCAACGCTGTACATAGGCGGCTTGATTGCCGCCAGCCACAATTTACTATTTGAACGTTCAATTAACTTTGTTGTCATTACACAAACTTGATTCAATTGATAGCAGCGTAGTAATTTTACAATTTTATTGGTGAAGAAAGTCTACTCTGTATTGGGTTGAGTGCGTGGGGGGCATCCCTTGAGAGGCTTTGCGGGCGATCGCACGCCCGGTAATGCCCGCCTGCAAACCTCTGCGGGGTCGATCGCATGAGAGTCGAAATTGAGTCGCTCAATCTTAAAGTTTTATGTCTAAATGTTTCGATTGATCGCGCGTTGGCGAAGTCCGCCCCTACGGGGGCTACGCCAACGAAGAAGATCGTCTGTTTTTTGCCCCCCGCTGAGCCCAAACTTTCCGGGAAACTCGAAAGGTCATGTTTTGCGATCGCCCTCCCGTGCTTAGATCGAAATAGGGGTTTTAGCCGGACAAACCCACACTCTATCTGACAAATCTGCTATTCTCGCTTTCATGACAGTAATACCGCACCGCGCTAATCTCTTGCAAAACCGCAATCAACTGCATCAGTTTCTGTTAAATTGCCAGCAGTCTTTAACCGAAAAAGATCGCACAAAAATAGTTAGTATTTCTCAGGAAATTTACCCCGTCGATCCGCTAGCTGTACTGCAAGAGATTTCCGAACCTTGTCAGCGGCACTTTTACTTTGAAAAAAGAAACCCAATTGTCGGCAAAAGTTTTGCGATCGCAGCCCTCGATTCGGCAATCCATCTCACAGTAGCAGGAACCGATCGATTTACCTTAGCTCAAAATTTTATTCGTTCAACACTTGCCAATACAATTACCATTGGTGCGGAACGCTTGCCATTTAGCGGGCCTCACTTTTTTTGCAGTTTTACTTTTTTTGATGAGAACATTGCGGCTAATTCTTACTTTCCGCCCGCTACCATATTTTTACCAAAATGGCAAATTTCCAGACAGAAAGATAGCTGCATTATCGTCGCCAATGCCGTCATAGAAAAAGATATAAACATTAAAACCATCGCCGAAAATATCTGGCAAACATTTGATAAAATTGCCTCTATAAAATACCATAAATTAACTACTGTGTTCGACAGCTCGATATCTTTGAAACAAATCCCCGTCAATGAGGCCAGTCAATTTAAAACATCAGTCAAGTCGGCTTTAGAATTGATAAAATCTCAATATTTTAGTAAAATTGTTTTATACCAAGCCATAAGTGTAATTTCTAAAACCCCTTTCAATTTAATAGATTCCTTAAATAACTTGCGCCTCAGTTATCCAGATTGCTATGTATTTTCAACCAGTAACGGCAAAGGTCAAAATTTCATCGGTGCCAGTCCAGAACGCTTAATTAGCATTCACAACAATCAGTTATCAACCGATGCTTTAGCAGGTTCAGCACCGAGGGGAAAAAGTGAAGCAGAAGATGCGAAACTAGCCCAGGGGTTGCTAGAGAGTGAGAAGGATATTCGAGAACATCAAGTTGTGATTGATTTTATAGTCCATCACCTTTCTAAACTAGGCATAACCCCCAATTGTTCCCCAACTCCCCGACTGCTGCAACTATCAAACATTCAGCATTTGTGGACACCAATCACAGCTCAAATTCCCGCCAATATTCATTTATTAAAGATTTTAGCTCAACTGCATCCAACCCCAGCGGTAGCAGGCGTTCCGAGAGACATCGCCCTCGAACAAATTCGCCGCTGCGAAACCTGTGATCGCTCCCTCTACGCAGCACCCATCGGCTGGATCGATGCCCGTGGCAATGGGGAATTCGCGGTCGGGATTCGATCGGCATTAATCGACGGCGATCGGGCTATACTCTATGCTGGTAATGGTATTGTGGCAGGTTCCGAACCGGAAAAAGAACTAGCAGAAATTCAGCTCAAATTACAACCACTTTTAAATGCTTTAGTCTAATTCAGCTAATTTTAATCCGCTCCCAGAAACCGGGTTTTTTACGAAAAGACGCGTTATAGCCCGAATATTCCGTAAAAACCCGGTTTCTTTGGTTGGACGTAAGTCATGTTAATTAATTTTCACCTCCTCAAAATGTTCTACTATGGGAAAAGGATCGTAAAAATGGTGAAGCATTCTTTTCCACTCTTGATATTGGTCGGAATTCCTAAATCTAATGGTATGAGCTTCTAAATTTTCCCATCTAACCAATAATAGATATTTTCCTTGAACTTCTGTACAGCGATGAAGTTCGTGAGATAAATATCCATCTATAGACGATATCAGACTGGAGGCTTCTCTAAAAGCTATCTCAAAATCACCCTCACAGCCAGATTTGACATTAAGCACAACCGCCTCAAGAATCATAAAAATGTATCCTGACAATTATTTGAGTATAATATCCTAGCACAATACAGAGTTGAGCTACTCAGGTTTAGCAATGCCAATAGATTTTCGCAACACAAATACCGTCTGGGCTTCCGTATTAGCAGAAACTTTGCAGCGGTTGGGATTAACTACCGCCGTGATTTGTCCCGGTTCGCGATCTGCACCCTTAACAATCGCTTTTGCCCAGAACAACAAAATAGAAACTATTCCCATACTCGACGAACGTTCAGCCAGCTTTTTTGCATTAGGAATCTCCCAAAAATCCGGTTTACCAACCGCACTAATTTGTACGTCGGGAACCGCAGCCGCCAACTTTTATCCTGCGATAATAGAAGCCAGAGAAAGTCGAATCCCGCTGCTAATATTCACCGCAGATCGACCTCCTGAATTGCGGGACTGTCACGCCGGACAAGCGATCGACCAAGTGAAAATATACGGCAATTATCCGAACTGGCAAGCCGAATTAGCGATACCTTCTGCGTCCAGAGGAATGCTAGACTATCTGCGGCAGACGATCGTGTATGCTTGGGAGCGATCGCAATTTCCAACACCAGGCCCCGTCCACCTCAACATCCCGTTTCGCGACCCACTTGTACCCGTTCCAGACATAGCTGTAGAAGCTTTAGAAACACAATTCAATCCCGAACATTTCTTTGCAGGATTAGAACCAATTTTTGCAGGAGAAAGCTCTACCCCCCCCTTGTTAAGGAGGGGAGCAGAAAGTACAATGCAACAATGGCAAAAGTGCAGCAAAGGGATTATTATTGCAGGCGTTGCACAGCCTCAATTAGCCGGAAAATACTGTAGTGCGATCGCCCAAATTTCCAAATCCTTAAACTGGCCAGTTTTAGCAGAAGGACTATCCCCAGTCAGAAACTACGCCCAACTAAACCCCCATCTAATTTCCACCTACGATTTAATCCTGCGAAACCGCGAACTAGCAGATAAATTAACCCCAGAAATCGCCATTCAAATCGGAGACTTTCCCACAAGCAAAGAATTGCGAAACTGGCTAGACAAAACCCAACCAAAACGCTACATAATCGACCCCAGCCACCACAACTTCGATCCGCTACACGGCAAAACCATTCACCTGCGAACCTCCCCTGAAAATCTCGCAACTAATCTCGCAACTATATTAACTCTTGTCCCCCCCCTTATTAAGGGGGGGTTAGGGGGGGATCGAGCCCCTGCTACCACTAATACCCCCCCTCAAATCCCCCCCCTTAACAAGGACGAATCAACTCAAATCCCCCCCCTTAGCAAGGGCGGGTTAGGGGGGGTTCAAACCTCTCCCTCAAACGAATACCTCCAACTTTGGCGCAACACCGAAATCCAAGTCAGACAAACAATAGACCAAAAAATATCAGCAATTAACAACATAATCGAACCCAAAGTTTCCTGGCTGCTTTCCCAAATTTTGCCACCGGGAACACCGATATTTATTGCCAACAGTATGCCCGTCAGAGATGTAGAGTTTTTCTGGAAGCCGAACAACTTAGAAATAAAACCGTTTTTCAATCGCGGCGCTAACGGTATAGACGGCACATTATCAACTGCTTTGGGAGTTGCTCACCGCAATCAAAGCAGCATCATGCTAACAGGCGATTTAGCACTTTTGCACGATACAAACGGCTTTTTAATTAAAAATAAATTTGTAGGTCATTTGACAATCATATTAATTAATAACAACGGCGGCGGAATTTTTGAAATGTTGCCCGTTGCCAAATTTGACCCGCCTTTTGAAGAGTTTTTTGCCACGCCGCAGCAGATAAATTTTGCTCAGTTGTGTGCAACTTATGGGGTGCAACACGAGGTTATTGACGATTGGGAACAGTTCAAAGAAAAATTAAATTTGCTACCAAATAGCGGGATTCGGGTCTTAGAATTACAAACAGACAGGCGATCGGATGCTAAATGGCGGCAAGATAATTTAGGTAAATTTGCCAAAGATTTGTAAATTTGTAGGTTGAGCAGGTGGAACCAAACCCAACCTACACTAATTTAAACTGCTGGTTGAGCTAGCAGCGAATCTAACTGTCCTTCTGCATCAAGTTTGTGAATGTCATCGCATCCGCCTACGTGTTGGTTATTAATGAAAATTTGGGGCACGCTGCGGCGTCCGTTAGCGCGTTCGGCCATTGCTTTTCTAGCGGCTTCGTCGCCATCAATTTTGTATTCCGTGAAATTTACGCCTTTCCACCACAGCAAAGTTTTGGCGCGGATGCAGTAGGGACAGGTTTGCCAAGTATAGATTTCCACATTGGCTTTGATGCGATCGGGCTTGCGGCCCAAAATGGGATTGAGAAAATCAAGCATTTTTATTACGGGGGTAAGGGTGGAACTCATTTAGAAATCATACCCAATGTATAAATTCCGCTGGTATGGGCGCATCTGCCAGAGGTTGGTTTTAAGCTGTCGGGCGATCGCCCTGTGACCCAAGTCACAACTTTACTGTATTCGGATCACTTGCTTTCACCCCTGACAATCACCTTCGCGGCCTCATTAATATCACCGATCTTTTGAGGAAACCAGAAGATGATAAATATATCGAATTCAACCGCACTGCCATGCACCCCGTACAACTCCTCCCCGGCGCTATCTCTGAAATCCTCGCTTCTGTAACCGATACAGGCGTTTTGACTCTGGCGGATCGCTACGGTTTGATGGCCGCCACCTTCGACGACTCTCTGAATGACGAAGACAGAGGCTGTGTCAACCGCTTGTTGCGGGCGGTGCTCAGAGGCCGAGTCCAAGTAGTCAACGAACTTTCCGCAGCATTCTAATCGGGATTTGAAGTTTTGTTCTGAAGGCAAGGTGAGTCAGCGGTAGATGAAAATAGTGGAAACTCAGGCAGGAGTGGAAACAGCGGTAATTTGAATTCGATTTAAAGTTTTCTCCTCTAACTCAACAACGGTTTATTTGTCAAAGCAGCCTTTACAGGCTGCTTTTTTTTGATCTAATCGCGGATTTCGATGTTGTACTGGCGGCAGAGGGCGATCAGTTTTTGTTGGAAGCGATCGCGCACGCTGTCTGGAGACACAATGACGCAATCTTCGCCGTAACGGAATACCTCCCGAATCAGCCAAAAGGGATTAGAGACGCGCCGCACGACTTGGCGGACATCTCCGATGACTTGATCTTCCTCACTGATATCTTTTTGCCTGCGTTCGTAAGCTTTTACCATGCCACGATAAAAGTGTAAGTACACTTTCAAAAAATCTAAGCCTTCCTCGCGCCACTCTCCGTCCATTGGCTCAATAGCCTTGATGCGATCGAACCGCAAACACCGATTGTGAACAAGTTCGGGATAGTCGGGATTTTTGAGATCGTTAGTCTCTTCGCACCAGATTTCCAAGTAAAAGCGCTTTTCTTCAAAGGAAATCTCCGCGTAGCGCACTGTAAACTCCAGTTCCTCGTCTTGAGCGTTCAGGTAGAGCAGGCGGAAAGGTTGCTGGTTATTGAGGTGTTGATCGACGTGAGTTCGCCATGCCACGCTAGGCTGATTAGCTAATTGCCAAAGCGATTGACGCATCGGCGCTTCAAGCTCTCCTTGGTCTAACAGCAGACTTAAAAGGGTTTGAGCTTGTCCGGCGTGACCTGAATCTGTCAGGATTTTAGTGGCTTGCAGTAGCGCTTCCACCTGAGTCTGGTTCAGGGTAAAGAGTTTGCGGACTTCCGGCGTTTGTTGGGCGATCGCGACGATCAACCCCGAAGGACTGGGACTTTTGCCCCAGAAAATGTTCAAGCGGCGAGCTAGCTCCTCTAGCTGCTCCTTAGTTCCCGGCGGAACTGACAGTGTAAGTGTTTCTTTTTTCCTAGACATCGGTAAAATATACTTGCATTATTCATAATAATCTGCAATACTCTACTTATTGTACTTAAGAAAGCCTGACAGCTTAAGGCAGCCTGCCATGAAAGAAAGTCTTACTGATCGCCTACTGCAACTGATGTCCGATGGGCAGTGGCACTCAACAGAGGAATTGGTGGCAAAAATCAGTCATCGGTTTTCCGCAACGCAGCACGTTTTGAAGAAGCGGGGTTACAAGTTTGATAAGCGACGGATAGAAGGACAGCACCACGAATATCGGTTGGTGACGAGTCCGAAAGCGAGCGCTTCTTAAATAAACTTTCTCAGATATTGGGGGTAGTATCTACTACTCCTAATATTCAGCTACTGGAGGTAAATGACTGTGAATTGGAAGCAACTCTCTTTGTTTGATGATTTGGATGAACAGCCTCAAAAAGTCTCAAATGAAGACGCTATGGATGAGATTACTAACTCTGACATCAGCATTCTTTTGAGTGCCTTAGCTGCTAAAGTTATTTCTGACCGTCAAAGGTCAGAAGTAATTACTAAATTAGCAAATCAGTCAGAGGCGGTAGCGATCGCGCATTCTTTCAGCGACTCTGGTCTAGTTAGAGAACTCAGACTCAGGCGCAGTCAAGAAAAAACTCAGCTACCAAAACTCACTTTCACAGGCGATCGCGTTATCTATCAAAATCAAGAAATTGGCAAAACTCAGATTCTGTACAAATCGGCGTTACCAGGAGAGCTACAAGCCAGATTATCTATTGAAAGCGCCATAGATAGATTTTTAGAGTATTTGCAGAAGCAATATCAAATAGCGGTACTCCATGAAAGTGACTATCACGTACAGGTTTTTATTCCCCATCGAAAAGCACCAGCAGACTTTACTCAATATTGGCGAGAGTTTATCGAAAATATTGCTTTCTCAACTTATGGGGATACCAAGCACAATTTACCAGGATTAGTACAGACATTCATTGTCATGCTCAATAGTGTCACTCTAGCCGGACGCGGTTTCAGTACCTTGGAAATTCCGATTTTGACGCCAGAGCAATCTAATGTTTTAGCCGCTTGGTATTTGGCAGTTGTTAGGGAGGTAGAAAAGCGTCAAACAAAGCGTAAAAATGATATTGACTATCTCAAAAAAGAACTGGATAATCCCGAAGTAAGTGCAAAAGACCGCACATCTTCAGCAAAAAAGTTACAAGACAAGGAGGAGATGCAGTTAAAGGAAGCGAAAAAGTACAATGAAGCTTTTCAAAAGTCCTTTGGTAAAGTCCTGAAAGAGCAACAGTCTATAACGCAAGAGCTAAATCAAATCCAAAGTGAATTGGCAGACTCAGGATTAACGAAAGCACAGAGAAACAAGTTACAAAAACAGCAAGATAAGCTAGTTACTCAAATCATTTTTACTCAAGAGTCTCTCCAGCAAAAGATTCGTTTATTTGCAGAGTCAGAGGGTGAACCATTTAAGTTTATTCAGTGCGATCGCGAACAAAACTCTGCTCGGTTCAAAGATATTGTTAACATTTCTAAAACTTTCACTAAAACGGCTACAGACCAGATCAATGCAACTCGTGGAGACATCTTTACTCAGTGTATTCTAGAGATGTATCGCCTTTTAGAAAATCCACCAAGCGATCCATTCCCTGAACCATTGCTGAGCGAACAGCCAAGTATCAAAGAAGTGCGATCGGCGGGAGATGACGGCAAACATTTTTGTTACTCCTGTGGCGTTAGTCTCCAAGATGCTAAATGGAAAGTAGCCAGATTTATGTTCGAGCGACCCTCCCAGCGTCGTCAATCATCATCAAGCGAAGATCGACCCTATATTTGTGCTTCCTGTTCGGCCTTGGCCTTTGCTTCACCCCTGAAAGTTACTGATGAAAGTATCATTTTGAAACTTGAACCTGTCAATCAAAGTGAACCTGCTAAACTCAAAGTTAAAGACTACATTAGAATGTTAACCAATAAAGAGTTACATTTAAGTGCAGGTCGATATGTAGTTTTAGCCTCCGATCGAACAGGTGGCGGTGATTTAGCATCCCAGAAACTCGGTCAGCTTCAATATGCACTAGCCAAAGTAGCATCAATCTTTCCTCTTGAGGTTTTAGCTGATTTTAAATTCTCGCTAATTATTCAGGGAAGTCAGTCAAAACAACTAGCCAGTAGACATCTAGTGTTCATCAAGGGAATGATCGAAGGTTACAGTCAATCAATTGTAATTACTGGTAAGGAAATTAATATGACTCTGGGCGATGCTGTTCGCTATATAGAGGATGATTTACCCTTTCTTGCTGAATACGATGTGACCAAGACTGCTGCTAAAGTCAACTATTTGCAACTAGAGAAAGTTCGCCAACTCTACTGGAAAATCATTCGAGAAGACTTGAAATTACAAGGAGTAAAGATGGATTCATTAAACCAAATAGCTAAACGAGCAAAATTATATAGGGATGTGACAGCTTTAACTGGCTTAACCTATGCCTTTGCTCAATCTTTGGAAAGTACAGCTCAAAAGGCAATGAAAATAGAAGATGCAGAAAGAGAAGTCAGCAAAATTATTGAAAAAGTTGATGACGCGGTTGCTTTTTGCTACTACGCTACCCTTGGGGATGAGAAAAAAATTAATGTCCAAGCGCGGCTTTACTGCAACCCAGAAAACTACTTTGTTTATGAACAGACAAAGAACTTATTGGAGGAGTTGAAAATTACCAATAGAGAAGGAAAAGATGCAGAGAAACAGCAGACTTGGCTGACTCTTTATGCTGATGATGTGATGAGAGCTTATACCTACTTTGCTGAAAATGGTTACAGTCAAGACAGAGAGTGGAATGAGTTAACTTATAACTTAAAACTTTCTCTCTACACTCGTTTTCCTGAATTGGTTCGCAAATTGAAATCTACAACGGAGAAAAACTAATCATGCCTGCAAAAAAAAATCAAACAACTAATGACGAATCTGAAAATACTTCAGAGACGGTTAAGCAATCCAAAGTAACGAGTGGATTACCCAAAACCGATGAAAACAATCCTCGTATGCACTTTGACATTTATGCCATTCTTGAAGGTTCGCAGGAGCTTTATTTTGGACATGAAGTACAAGTCAATGTCAACTTGGTGGAGATAGTGAAGCTCACTACTAAGGATGGAAAATCCATCGAAAAATGTTATATTTCTCCAACCAAACGGCGAGGAGTTGAACGTCGCTGCTTGCTGTGGGCACCTGTAAAAAGCGGAGAATTGCTAGGAGATAAACAACAATGTGGCATTCCTAAAACTTGCGCCAAAACAGACTGTCCTATTTGCGCTCCCTATGGCGCACTTGACCCCGGAAAAAGCACTTTAATTGGTCGCGTTACTCACGGTGGCGGTGTTGCTGTTCAAGATATCTACCCAGTAGAAAAGCAACGGGCAATGCACCCGGCACGTCTGGTAAATCAAAAGGATGAAACACCTATACCATTTAAGCGCCAGTACAATCAGCCTGGTATTCTCTATCCGGTTTCTAATCATGCGTTGAGTATTACCGATCGAGATTTTTCCTCTGTCGCCTATGCTTTTCTGGATTCTTTGCCGCGCATAGGTTCAGGAAATCCCAAGGGAATTGCGATCGCTGAAAATGATGAGCAAATTATTCGAGCTAATGGTCAAGAAATTAATTTTGATGTTTCTATGCCATTATTAGTCTTAGATCGCTATCTCTCTCCCAGAGGCAAACGTCCAATTATTTCCCCTTCAGAAACTCATCCCGGAGAGGCTATCTATAAATTTCTTCAACTAGCCAGAACGCCAGAAAGTGATTCGGATCATATCCATAACCATAACTTCGATCGCTGGATTGGAAATGCAGCATTAGAGAAATTACAAGAATACGCCGCCAACTTTGTTGAAACCGTTTTACAGGCGTGATCTATGTACTGCATAAAACTCACCATCACACCTACCGCAGCAATGACATTCCGCATTCTTCCGGGGTCAATTCTCAATATTGCCACCTATCCTTTTGTACCGCCAACAACTCTATCGGGATTTTTACGAAGGCTAGGAATGCTCAGTGTAGGCTTAGAAATTCCTGAAACTCGAATCAACAAAGATGACCCCCCATTTTATGCTTTACCCCGTCATTATGTTGCGCTAGGAGCCTATCCTAGCTTAAACACTTGGCGGGGAGTGCATAAAACATATCGCAAAGGAATGCGCGAATTTAATCACGATGTATTTTCCCGCTTGTATGTGGAAAAAGACAAAGCCAACTTTCAACTCCACACTTGGGAATATTTAATTGTCGGGGAATTAGTTGGATATGTTGTCAGCGAATCCTTGCAGGGATTAGAACATTTCCCAAAATTAAAAAACTATGGTTGCAAACTGGGTAAAGAAGGTTTTGCTGTAGTGACAAAAGTTTCGGAAATTATTGAGTTAAGGCGCGAAACAGTTCAAGCTTATCCATCAACCATTGTACCGATGGAAGCCTTATTGCAAAGCGGTCAATTTATCGGCTGTGATATCTACAATTTGTACCGCTACAACTGGCAAACTAATGATGAAACAGATTCAGAAGAGGCAGGATTTTTAGATAACACTCGAACTCCTGTAGATGGATTTATTCCCTTTGTTACTGCCTATTACCCAAAACAAGGGGATTATACTCCAACTCTTGATTATTACACTGATGGAGAAATTCATATCCCCGTATCCCTTGTTAACTTGTTAAGAGGTGAAGTTAATGTCTAAGCAAAAACGCCAGCGCAGTTTCGATTTCGGTCGAGTATTTTTCCCAGACAAAACTAATCCTATTCCTGATGTAGTTTACTTTCAGCCTCTTGGCAATCATGTTGGTAATGTCAGAAAGCTAGTCAAAGCTTGGAAAATTGAGGATTTTCCAGGGAACACTGAAACTGAACGGGAAGAATCAAAAGCACGAGTTGATGAAGCTGCTAGAATTCATGATATTGGCAAACCGCCTAAATTTAAACTGGAGGCTAAAGCCACGAAAGAAGGTAAATTTAAAGAATATATTTACTCCTTCAAGGGGCATAGATTCTTAGCTGATAGTCCTGATATTTGGGCAAAGTATCTGGCTATAGGACATCACGATTTCTCTGTGGGTGATATTAGTCGTGATGCTTACAAGTTGAAAAAAGAGTCACACAAATATGAAGAAATTTTGACCAAAGAACCTCTGACTTATGCCCGCGAACTGTACATTTTGGAAATGTGCGATCAGATTGAGGCCGAGTTAGCTTGTCGGGTAATTGGAAATGATGAACAAGCAGAGTCTCGTGCATTCATGGATTATACCACGTTCAAATCAGACAATTCAACTTATCTGATAGATCCTTTTCCTTTTAATAAGGACGCAATTCCCTTGTCTTTTGCCTATTGGTCGCTGAAACTTAGTGAAGAGGACAAGGAAGAGCTAAAAAATTTGTTAGATAAGCCTCATAAGCTGCAAGATAAAATCAACGATATTGTCAAAAAATGGTGGCAATCTCATCAAGGAAAAGCGAAAAAAGAGCAGCCCAAGTTGGTTGAGATTAAATCTCACTCGTTAGTAGATAGTTCTCAGGATTGGAATTGTGAGACTGCGTATCAAGCACTCAGCAAAGGAAAGTATATTCCCAACCCCATGCAACAAAATGTCTGGGATGCGATCGCCAATCCTAACCCAGCATTTTTACTCAAAGCTCCAACTGGTTCTGGCAAAATGGAGGCTGTTGTATTCCCATGTTTAGCTCAAGGTTATCGCTTAATTTTACCCTTGCCAGCTCGAAGTTTAGTAGAAGATCAAAAACAACGGATTGAGCAGTATATCAAGACATTTTCTGCCTTACCTAAAAATCAAAACCGGGAATTTTCGTTAGTAGTAGATACGGGTTCCAAAATGGAACGATTAATTTACCAAAAAGGGGAGCGAGTCGATCGTAAAATCAATTCTCGCCGTCATCTTTACAAAGGAGATGTCATTTTAACAACACTGGACAAGTTTCTCTATCGCTATTTTGCTTTTGGAGACAAGCAAAAGTCATTTGTCTTTCCTTTGAGGATTCATCGGGATAAAACTCATAGTGAAAAAACTGTGATCTGTGTTGATGAAGCTCATAGCTATGATAATATATCTTTCACGAACTTTCATAGCTTGGTGCAGTCGCTTTATGAAGCGGGACGATCGATCGTCTTAATGACTGCTACAATGCCACAACAACATCTCGATCGCTTTGATTATCTGAAAGTAATTGATTACATCAATCATCCAGAAAATGTTAATGCCCTGCGCGAATTTCAGCAACAAAGCTATGAAACAAAAGCTTTTGAATGGCTGAATGAAGTTCACCGCGATTCAACTAATCCTTTGCATTTCCAAACTCAAGTTGCTCAAATTGTTCTAAGAGAGTGGAAATCTCAACCTAACCGCCGCATTATTGCTGTAGTTGAAACTGTCACAGATGCAGTCGAAATTTACACACAGGTTAAAGATGAGTTGGGGTTTAATACTGATACTCAAGGACAATTTTTGTTCCTTTATCATGGTCGGATTTCTGATATTCCAAAGGACTCAGAATTTTCTCGATCGACTCGCTACAAAAACGTCAAAAATCGCGATGAAAACGATCGGCCTTACATTTTGATAACTACGAGTGCGATCGAAGTTGGCTGCGATTTGAATAGTGAGGTCTTAATTTCTGAAATGTGTCCGCCAGAAAACTTGATTCAGAGGGCTGGACGCTGCAATCGTCGGGGTAATGTTCCAGATGCTAAGGTGATATTGGTGGGGAATACTATCCAAGATTTTGCTAATACTCTGGATGAATCTGGATGGGAAACATATCAAAATACTCTACAACAGCTAACTGATTTTAATACTGCTCAAATCTCTGAATGTATTGTGCGATCGCACTACGTTGATGATTACCGAGTAGTCGAACTATTCTCCATGCTCCATGACTATGTTTACAGTGCTGACTTAACTTGTCAACCCGCTCACGAAAAAGGGCTAGTCGTTACTCGGAGTTGGACACCATCCGCAACATTAGTTTATGACGATGGGACTCATGGCGACCAAATTGAAAATATGCCTCAAGTGACAGTGCCAATTGACCGTTTAACCATCAAAAAAGACAATATCAATCAGTATGCTAATACTCATGTTTGCGAACGCTACTATGACCAAGAAAATACATCCTGGGAAATGCGCGGTTTACGCTGGGGCTTTGCCTATCAAAAAGAAATTGTCATCAAAATAAATCAAAGCAATGATGGTGCATTTATGCCAGATGGCAATCCAGAATATTCCTATAACCCAGAACTAGGTTTTGTAGAACTGCCGGGAGTTTTCATCAAGCTGAAAACAAATGGGTTTGATGAAAAATTATTATATCAGTATGGCAACACGGGTCAGAAAAAATCAGTAATTATTACATACACCAAGGCATTAGAGGAGACGACTTAACAGTGATCGCACCCTAATCCACACAACCAACCATTAACCCAATATGCCACACAGCCTAGTCCTCAACATCCTTCCCCTGGCCCCAATTCCCCCCGGATACCTCACCGGAAGACACCTGCACGCCCTCTTCCTCACCCTCGTGAGCTCCGTTGACAAACAACTCGGCGATCGCCTCCACGATGCCACAGCCCAAAAATCCTTCACTCTCAGCCCTTTGCAAACTAAAAAATGCCCTTTCAAAAAACACCATTCCCTGCAATGGGAACATACAGAATCGATTCCAGAACACACGCTGTGTTGGTGGCGAATTACTCTGCTGGATGACACTTTATTCGGCAAGTTAACTAATCTTTGGCTGAATCTCAATCCCTCGAAGCCGTGGCATCTCGGCCCCGCCGATTTGATGATTACTAAGATTCTCGGCACGCCCCAACTAGATCAGCCTTGGGCTAATGCTTGCGATTACTCTCAATTGTACGATCGCGCTTCCGAAACTAATCGTTTAATTGCCTTCAGTTTTGCGACTCCTACAACCTTTCGACAGGGGAAATTTGATTCCGTGATTCCTACTAGAGATTGCGTTTTTAATAGTCTCCTCAGTCGCTGGAATAAGTACAGCCCGATCGCACTTCCCGATCTTTCCTTCGATGCACTTTTTTCGACATTTGTCAATATCCGAAGTGAAAAATTGACTAACTATCAAAGCGATTTTGTTGGCATGGTTGGGGAGGTTAGTTATCGGATTTTGGGAGATGTGGAGCCTTTAGTGATTAAGCAAATTAATGCTTTGGCTGATTTTGCGGTTTACTGCGGGGTGGGGAGAAAAACTCCGATGGGGATGGGAATGACTAGACGAATAGTTGTTAAAAAAGTTCTTGATAACTGAACGTAAAACCCATATTCCGCCAGGGATTGAAACCCCTGCCTAATAGCTAAAGTCCTCTGAAGAGGACTGCAAGAATGAATGATTAAATTACTGCTTCATTCGGTTTCAACCTTTGCGCTTACTGTTACCGAGAAGCTCAAAATATCATCAATAATTAAATTACTTCTTCAGTCGGTTTCAACCGACTTTAGCTATGAGACAGGGGTTTCAACCCCTGGCGAACTGGCGGATCAGTGGCGGATAACTAATTCCTCAAATTATTTCGCTCCCACGGCAGAATTAAATTTTTCAACCCCTGGCCGACTGGCGGATAACTAATTCCCAATTACTAATCTCCTACAAACCATCAAAATTATGAACGATTTTGATTACATTTCGATCGCAACTCTCAACCAGTATTCTTACTGTCCTCACCGCTGTTGGCGAATGTCTTGCGCTGGAGAATTCACCGATAATCAGTATACCATTGAAGGCACAAGTTTGCACGATCGCGTTCACACGATGGGCGAGATTAACCGAGATAAAACTTGGCAGGTGCGGGCGATTTGGCTGAAATCCGAGCGCTACAGACTGATTGGTAAATCGGATTTGATTGAGTCGGCTGAGGGTGAGATTTATCCCGTCGAATACAAGCGGGGCCGAAAGGGAGAATGGGATAACGACGAGTTGCAAGTTTGCGCCCAAGCGCTTTGTTTAGAGGAGATGACGGGGAAAACTATTGCCACTGGATATGTGTATTACGCGCAGTCGCATCAGCGGCAATTAGTGGAGATTTCTGAGGGTTTGAGACAGGAGGCGATCGCAACTATTGAAAAAGTCGGTGCTCTTTGGCGATCGGGCAATATCCCTTTACCAGTTTACACCGCTCGGTGTACCGGATGCAGTCTTTTTACCCAATGTCTGCCCCAAGCTGCCGCCAAAGTCAACCGCTACCAAGAAGCAAGTTAACCTGCAAATAGGAGAATTCACAATGGGAACAGTTTACATTACTCAAGAGAATGCTTTTATCGGCAAAGTCGATGAACGTCTGACGGTTAAAGCTGATAAAAAAAATCTGTTGGACGTGCCATTAATTAAGATTGATGGCGTTGTTGCATTGGGACGCGCTACAGTTTCGCCGGCTGTGGTTTTGGAACTTTTGGAACGTCACATTCCTTTGAGTTTTTTGACAGTAAACGGACGTTATTTGGGGAGGTTGGAACCGGAAATGACGAAAAATATTTTTGTGCGAAAAGCTCAGTGGCAAGCGGCTGGGGAATCGGAACAAGCCGTGCATTTAGTTAGGGGATTTGTCCGGGGAAAGCTCAAGAATTACCGCAATTCTTTGTTAGAATTTCAGCGCAAATATTCTCCCCAGGAATTTGAAAAACCCATTGCCCAATTGAAACAAGTCATCGCGTCTATTGACAAAACTTCCAGTATTAATTCTCTGCGAGGATTGGAGGGGGCGGGTAGTGCGACTTATTTTGGCTGCTTCAATCAACTGATTCGCGTGCCGGAATTTAGCTTTGAAGTTCGCCGCCGCCGTCCGCCTACTGACCCGGTAAATTCTCTGTTAAGTTTGGGATATTCTCTGCTGCGGCACGATGTTCAAAGTGCAGTGAATATTGTGGGATTCGATCCGTATTTGGGATATTTGCATTTTGAGCGCTATGGGCGTCCTTCCTTAGCGCTGGATTTGATGGAAGAATTTCGACCTTTGGTAGTTGATGCTGTAGTGTTGAAAGCGATAAATTTGCAGAAAGTTTCCCCTAATGATTTTACTGCAGAACCGTTGAGCGGGGCGGTTTCTTTAACAAAAGAAGCGCTGCACAATTTTTTGCGACTTTACGAAGAAAAGAAGCAGTCAAAGTTTAAGCATCCTGTGATGGGAAAGTTGTGTACTTATCAAGAAGCTTTTGAAATTCAAGGGCGGTTGATGGCTAAGTATTTGATGGGTGAAGTTGATAAGTATCCACCTTTGATTCTGAAATAGGGAGGCAATTAAGTTATGTTTGTTTTGGTTTGCTACGATATATCTGAGGACAAGCGCCGCACTAAGATTCACAAGATTCTCAAGTCTTATGGGGAATGGAAGCAGTATTCGGTGTTTCATTGCGACGTGACGGATACCGAGTATGCCCGGATGCGCCAACGTCTGAGTAGGGTGATTAAGTCGGAAGAAGACAGCATCCTGTTTCACTATTTGTGCGCTTGCTGTCAGGGCAAGATCGAGCGGATTGGCGGCCGGGCACCGATCGATACTACGATCTTTATGGTTTGATTTTGCGTCTGGCTGTAGGTGTTGAACGGAGGAGGTGAATTTTAATGGCTGAGAGCTTTACTAGGACTGGGTTTGCAGTGGTTTGTACCTCATGCGGGTCAGACGCAAATGCTGAAAGCTTTACTGGGAAAGAGTTTGAGGTCTATTTGAAATTTGCCCCCTTGACAGGGCGATCGGCCAAACGGTATATTGATTGCAGTCAGACGCAACTGAACCTTGAAAACCTTATATTTCAAGCCTCCCAGACCCCGGCGGCCGAAAACAACCTAAAACCCTATCAGGGATTGAAACAAAAGCAAAATTTGAGGATCTTATTGAGCGGTAAGCCGAAAACAACCTAAAACCCTATCAGGGATTGAAACATTAAGCCCCGCCGCTAATTCCACAAGCGTATTGCCGAAAACAACCTAAAACCCTATCAGGGATTGAAACGTAGAAGGTATTTATCACACTGGCATGGGCGCAGTGCCGAAAACAACCTAAAACCCTATCAGGGATTGAAACCATAAATTACATCCGCCCCGATCGGATTGCTTCAGCTTTATGCCGAAAACAACCTAAAACCCTATCAGGGATTGAAACGAGTCTTTTGAAATGCCTTTAAAACTAGGAACGATTGGCCGAAAACAACCTAAAACCCTATCAGGGATTGAAACCCGAAGGAACGGCGTTAATTAACTTTACGGTGGGCCGAAAACAACCTAAAACCCTATCAGGGATTGAAACGCAACTGGAGCGCTTGTATTTAAAACCTTTGACTGCCGAAAACAACCTAAAACCCTATCAGGGATTGAAACAAATATCCCTACCATTTGAGCCAATTGCACCAAATAAGGCCGAAAACAACCTAAAACCCTATCAGGGATTGAAACAATAACGCGGCACCGGCACCGGCGATCGCACCAAGCCGAAAACAACCTAAAACCCTATCAGGGATTGAAACGCTAACAAGCTTAGGAGAATCTTGATGCCACCATAACGCCGAAAACAACCTAAAACCCTATCAGGGATTGAAACTCAAGTTTCAAGTTATAGACCAAGCTTTTTTAGAGGCCGAAAACAACCTAAAACCCTATCAGGGATTGAAACATCACAGCAATTAAGAAGCTAAGCAAAATATTTAGCCGAAAACAACCTAAAACCCTATCAGGGATTGAAACAAATAGCTATGTTTTATTAGCTTAACTCGATCGGGCCGAAAACAACCTAAAACCCTATCAGGGATTGAAACTCGGCACTCTTAAAACACTAATCGGATTGCCAAAGCCGAAAACAACCTAAAACCCTATCAGGGATTGAAACGTAACCTGTTTACCTCGGTAGCTATGCCCGACCAATAGCCGAAAACAACCTAAAACCCTATCAGGGATTGAAACCGTGCGGGTTAACAACGTCGCCAGCATCGATCGTGCCGAAAACAACCTAAAACCCTATCAGGGATTGAAACCAACAGAAGCAGCTTGACCAAGCCCGCAGCGCTGCTGGCCGAAAACAACCTAAAACCCTATCAGGGATTGAAACCTACCGTCTTTATCGTTAAGAATAAGCCCTTGAGCAAGCCGAAAACAACCTAAAACCCTATCAGGGATTGAAACAAAAGCGTTACCTAGCGGCCAAAATTCACAATCTAAGCAGCCGAAAACAACCTAAAACCCTATCAGGGATTGAAACCTGGCCTAAAGCCCTAAACCACAGCCTTTTTAATGCCGAAAACAACCTAAAACCCTATCAGGGATTGAAACCAAATTGAATACGAAGGCGGAGGAGCAGGCGCTAATAAGCCGAAAACAACCTAAAACCCTATCAGGGATTGAAACTATTTTAAAGTCCTTGAATTCGCCACTGGGGAACAGCCGAAAACAACCTAAAACCCTATCAGGGATTGAAACGTAGATAGTATAACAAAGGCTGAGGCGATATATGGCCGAAAACAACCTAAAACCCTATCAGGGATTGAAACTCAACCATAACGCCTGAAACCCTCATGCCATATAGCCGAAAACAACCTAAAACCCTATCAGGGATTGAAACGAGTGATACCCGGTATAGTCCACAAGTAAAAATGCCGAAAACAACCTAAAACCCTATCAGGGATTGAAACTAAGCCCGACACGCCTAGGAAGAACAAAAAAGGCCGAAAACAACCTAAAACCCTATCAGGGATTGAAACGAGTGATACCCGGTATACTCCCCAAAAAAGCACACTAGCCGAAAACAACCTAAAACCCTATCAGGGATTGAAACAGAAAATTCAAAGCTGCTCTTCGTGACTCTAATCTTTTACGCCGAAAACAACCTAAAACCCTATCAGGGATTGAAACAAATCAAGGAGCCGGGCCGCGAATGAGCGATTTGCCGAAAACAACCTAAAACCCTATCAGGGATTGAAACCCAGCACTTCAACTTCCGGCGATGAGGGAGGGAAGCCGAAAACAACCTAAAACCCTATCAGGGATTGAAACGCCGTAAATAGTCGAAGGGCATTCTTTGCTCGCTTGGCCGAAAACAACCTAAAACCCTATCAGGGATTGAAACCAGACCTGGGAACCCATAGCCGAGAATTTCCAAGGCCGAAAACAACCTAAAACCCTATCAGGGATTGAAACTTTTATCCATCAGGGAAGCGGTTTCAAATCTGCGCCGAAAACAACCTAAAACCCTATCAGGGATTGAAACATCTTTTTCTGGTCGATTGCCCAGTCGGCAGCCTTTGCCAGGCCGAAAACAACCTAAAACCCTATCAGGGATTGAAACCGACTGCCGGGAATTCTGGCATGGATAAATTATTTTGCCGAAAACAACCTAAAACCCTATCAGGGATTGAAACTCCCGTAGCGACGTAAACCGGGATATTAAATTTCAGGCCGAAAACAACCTAAAACCCTATCAGGGATTGAAACGTCGCTGATAACGAACTCAAAAAAGTTCGATCGAGCCGAAAACAACCTAAAACCCTATCAGGGATTGAAACTGACTTGCTACCAGCAGAGTATGAGATGCCTTTCGGGCCGAAAACAACCTAAAACCCTATCAGGGATTGAAACCACCTCACCCGCGTCCGGCCCGATCGAGTCAACCAAGGGCCGAAAACAACCTAAAACCCTATCAGGGATTGAAACGCTTTTAGGTGCTGCTGACTTAGCAGATTTCGCTTTGCCGAAAACAACCTAAAACCCTATCAGGGATTGAAACATATATAAGAGAACTTTATGAATGAACGAACACAAGGCCGAAAACAACCTAAAACCCTATCAGGGATTGAAACGCAGATTTTGTAAAACTTCCCCATCCACAATTATGCCGAAAACAACCTAAAACCCTATCAGGGATTGAAACGCGATCGCGCTGCCACTTGGTCACATCGTCGCGCCGAAAACAACCTAAAACCCTATCAGGGATTGAAACCCAAAAGAGATACTTTAAAGGCGCTAGAAGCAGAAGCGCCGAAAACAACCTAAAACCCTATCAGGGATTGAAACCCTTAAAATCCCCGGTGAAAAACAAGCTCCGGGCGCCGAAAACAACCTAAAACCCTATCAGGGATTGAAACAACGCTGAAGGGCTGGCAAGGCGGGCTAGCAGTGAGCCGAAAACAACCTAAAACCCTATCAGGGATTGAAACCTAATCATTTCAGTGGTATTGGTTTGAATCATCTGCCGAGCCGAAAACAACCTAAAACCCTATCAGGGATTGAAACAGAAGCCGACACAAGGTATGCCAGGCAATGTAGTCAAGCCGAAAACAACCTAAAACCCTATCAGGGATTGAAACAACAGAAAGCAGCACTAAGGAAGTAGCCGAAGCAACGCCGAAAACAACCTAAAACCCTATCAGGGATTGAAACGGCAAAATGGCAGAGGAAATCGAGTTTTTTCCAGAAGGCCGAAAACAACCTAAAACCCTATCAGGGATTGAAACGTCAAGCCAAGTCGAGATATCTTTCTCAAAATGATAGGCCGAAAACAACCTAAAACCCTATCAGGGATTGAAACTCGGCGAGTTCTTCCAACTCTTTGTAATTGCCCTGCCGAAAACAACCTAAAACCCTATCAGGGATTGAAACAACAATCGCCCCCCAGACCTCACTAGCGGTACTTGTAAGCCGAAAACAACCTAAAACCCTATCAGGGATTGAAACAAGCGAGCGAGCGAGCTAGTCGTGGCCGGGAGGGCGGGCCATGCCGAAAACAACCTAAAACCCTATCAGGGATTGAAACGCAACCGCTTGTATAAACGGCAATTCAAAGACTTCGCCGAAGCCGAAAACAACCTAAAACCCTATCAGGGATTGAAACCTCTGGCCGGGGTCGGCTTCCCTCCCCCGGTTGCGGCCGAAAACAACCTAAAACCCTATCAGGGATTGAAACAGAGTTGTTATCAAAGCTGTTATCAGCTCTTGTTGTGAGCCGAAAACAACCTAAAACCCTATCAGGGATTGAAACATTTACTGGTAGAAATTCAGTGAGTTTAACCAAGCCGAAAACAACCTAAAACCCTATCAGGGATTGAAACAGGTTCGTAGCCGTTGTAGATGAATCTGCACCAGGTGCCGAAAACAACCTAAAACCCTATCAGGGATTGAAACTTTGGAAATCAAGCGGTGTAAGGGTTTCAGCGCTGATCAAGCCGAAAACAACCTAAAACCCTATCAGGGATTGAAACTAGGATGATCACGCTTTCAGCGAGTGTAAATGCTTGCGCCGAAAACAACCTAAAACCCTATCAGGGATTGAAACGCGGAAAGCGCGACCTATGATTTTGCCGGGTGCTGGCCGAAAACAACCTAAAACCCTATCAGGGATTGAAACATTTGTCCAAGGGCTAAATTCATCATCGCCTAAACGCCGAAAACAACCTAAAACCCTATCAGGGATTGAAACTCTGGAAAAAGCTCGACTTCCTCTGCCATTTTGGCCGAAAACAACCTAAAACCCTATCAGGGATTGAAACTTTGTTGCTTGGGGTTTTTCTGCCGATCGCCTAGAGCGTCGGTACAGTATTAGAAGTTGACAAAAAAAGAGATATATGAATCTACCCCGTCAAGGAATTCAACTCTA